>RFWA01000690.1 GCA_009922295.1 Betaproteobacteria bacterium | reverse complement strand
GCCGCCCACCGCAAACTGCACGGTCCCCAGGCGGCTCGACGACAGGCCGCCAAACAGATAGCCCGACGCCGTGCGCCCCGCCATTTCATGAATGAGTTCTGCCAGCTCCGGGCCGGCAGGGTCGGCGTGCACCAGGGCGGTATGGGCTTCAAAGCCCAGGCCCAGCGGCGCAACACCAGAAAACACCCGGTACTGGTCTGGCGGCAACTCGCACAGCATCACAGCCAGCGCCGGCTCATCAAAATACTCCACATTGTTGGAGGCAATGCCCACACCCACGGTGCCCGACCAGTCGGTGATCTCAGGCAACTCGCCACTCAGGTGGGCCAGAATCTCCTGGGCCTGTGGCGCGTAATGGTCGGTGATGTAGAGCAAGGCCAGCGTCGGCGCATTGGCGTAGCCGTGCAGCGCCATCTGCGCACGCAGCTGGGCCAATACCAGGCCAGCTGCCATGCGCCACTGCGGGTGAGTGGCGTGGCCATAAGGAAAAAGTTTCATACCTTGTTGCAACCCCAGACTGTCAACGACTTCTGGTCGCCGGTTTCTTTATGACTTTTCTGGCTGTAGCCCTTGTCGCAGCTACATTGTTTGCTACTTTTTTTGTAGCTTTTGATGCTTGCTTGGCGGCACCGGCTGCCGGGTTGCTGACGGCATCGGCGGCGGTGTGCTTGGCCACATCCTTCATGGCCGTGGCCGCAATTTGCTGAAACTGCTGCGTCAGCGCGCCCCACAGCTGCATGGGGTCCACCAGACCCGCCGAGGCCTTAGCAGCAGGCTTGCCAGACCGACGCTCTTTTTTTGCGGCAAGCTCTGCCGCTGTTGCCGCCTCTGCCGCTTCTGCCGCGCTTCGCGCAGCGGCTGCCGCTTTTTCGCGCTCGTGCTTCGCCGCCAAATCGACCGGCTCGGCGGCCTTCGGCTTGAACGAGTTAGCGAGGTCACCCATGTTGACATTCATGCCCTTGAGCGCGGCCAGGGTCATTTTTTGCACCTCCAGCGCCTGCACCGTGGCGCCAAGTGCCTTGGAGTTTTGATCCAGCCAGAAATGCACCGCCTTGAGCTCGGTGATGCGCTTGTCAAGCTCTTCCACATCCAGGGTCGGCGCAATCCAGCTGGCCATGTTGGGCATCTGCGGAATGGACTGGGACGCGCCTTTGGTCAAATTTTGCAAAAAGTCAAAGCCCGGCACAAATTTGCCAAATCCCTCGCTCGGTGAATCGCTCATGGTGCTCCTATCAGCCTGCCCACATCGGGCTGCCCACAGCTTACCCCAAGACACGGCGAGCACCAGCCCGGCACTATCAAGCCACGTGGTAGGCGGCTGAACCCACCCTACACTGCTCAACTCAGCAGAATTCCCAGGTGACGCGCCATGCTCCAGCACTTTGCACAACTCGCCCAGGCCTACCGCGCCTTGCTGGAAGACGCGATAAAACAGCCACCTGTGCTGCCCGGCGACCTGTACGCCACCGAG
>RFWA01000689.1 GCA_009922295.1 Betaproteobacteria bacterium | reverse complement strand
CTGCTGTCGCTGACGGTGCACGGTGTGCCAGCGCCGGGTCAGGCCATGGCTCAGTCGCAACGCACCGGCCGTGGGCGCTGGACCATGCTCGTGGTGTTGCTGGCTTGCGCCGCGCCGGTGGTGGCGTCTTATGTCACCTATTACTTCGTCCGTCCTGAAGCCCGCCGTGTGTTTGGGGAACTGGTGGATCCACAACGTCCCTTGCCGGCACTGGCCGCCACCGCTCTGGACGGCCAGCCAACCCCACTCAACACGCTAAAGGGGCAGTGGTTGCTGGTGAGCGTGGCTGGTGGCGCATGTGATGCGGTCTGTGCCGAGCATTTGTACTTGCAGCGGCAGCTGCGAGAGGGTTTGGGCAAAGAGAAAGACCGGCTGGATTGGGTCTGGCTGATTGCTGATCAGACGCCCGTGGCAGCTGCCTTGCTGCCCGCGCTCAAGGGTGCCACTGTCTTGCGCCTGCCGGCCTCTGATTTGGCCGCTTGGTTGATGCCCAGTTCAGGCAAGCGCATTGAACAGCACCTCTATGTGGTGGACCCCATGGGCAATTGGATGCTCCGTTTTCCGGCTGATCTGGACCGTGCATCTGCACCGCGTGCCAAACGAGATCTCGAGCGCCTGCTGCGGGCATCGGCGTTTTGGGACCAGCCTGGCCGTGCGCCGGCTCAGTGAGTCAATGGCTGTGCAGCCCGCTTACGATTTGTCACCCCTGCTGGCCCTGATGGGCGTCGGCCTGCTGCTTGCGCTTGGACCGGTGCTCTGGGTCTGGCGGCGGCAGCGGCACGCGAGCCCGTGGCGGCGCCAGCAGGCGCTGACCGTGCTGATCTTGTTTCTGACCTTTGACCTGATCATGTTTGGCGCTTTCACGCGGCTAACGGACTCAGGCCTGGGCTGCCCAGACTGGCCTGGTTGCTACGGCCAGGCCAGCCCCCTGGGCGCCCACGCGCCCATTGCAGCCGCCCAAAGTGCGATGCCCACCGGACCGGTCACACATGGCAAGGCCTGGATTGAGATGATCCATCGGTATCTGGCCACCGGTGTTGGTGCGCTGATCCTGGTGGCCGCGCGCTTTGCTGGTCCTGCTCGGGTACCAAGCCGCGCGGCACCATCAATTTGCACAAAGGCGGTCCCGAGTGGTGATAGGTTCGGGCTTACGGCAGCTGCTCTTGGTAACTTTCGCCCTGTTGGTGCTGCAAGTCGGCTTGGGTGGCTGGGTCAGCACCAATTACGCCGTTCTGGCCTGCACAGATTTCCCAAAATGCCAGGGCAGTTGGTGGCCAGAGATGAACTTCGAACAGGGCTTTGAGTTTTGGCGATCGTTGGGACTCACCGGCGCGGGTGAAGCCATCAGCTTTGCCGCACTGACGGCCATTCACTATGTACACCGCCTGATGGCCTTGCTGGTACTGGGCCTGTTGGTCGTTTTGGCTTGGCGCTTGTATCAGTTGCCCGATTTACGCCAGCCAGCGCGCTGGCTG
>RFWA01000688.1 GCA_009922295.1 Betaproteobacteria bacterium | reverse complement strand
GGATTCCAGCCCAGCAAGTCGTTCTTTTTGCCGGCCAGGTACAAGCCATTGTTATCGTTGGTCTGCGCATCGGTGAGGTAAGCCAGCTGGAACATGGCGTCACGCGCCTGGGTCGGGCTGGGGCCGTAGGGTAATTTGCCAGAGGTGATCAGGGTCGTGTAGTCCAGTGTGGCGCTGGGCAACAGCGTTTCAATGTAGCCCGCATAGGGGTCCTTGAACACGTCACTGGCCTTGCTGTACACCGTGCCGTAGGCCTTTTGCCAGGCCGTGACCAAGTAGGGCACGAAGAACTGGTACCCGGCAATCACCGCTGGTGACCTCAGTGAGCCCGACATGTTGTACGGCCCGGCCAAGTGGGCGCCCGCCACCACATTGATTTCTGCGGCGTTGTCGCGCTCAATGGCTCGGTGTGCTGCCATCGACGCGTGCCCACCTTGCGAATAGCCCGCCAACATGACCTTGCCCGAGAGACTTGCGCTCAAGGCAGTTGCCGCCTTGCGCGCCGCACGAATCGAGTCGATGACGGAACTGGCCTCAGAGTCGGCGTGGAGGTAAGGGTGGTACGAGTATTCTGACTTGGCAAAGCCCAGGTAGTCGGTGGCGACCACGGCATAGCCTTGCGCGGCATACACCGCTGCCAGCAACAGCGTCTCGCTGTCGCCCGGGTTAGCCAAGGTGCGGAGCTTCTGCACATCGGTGCCCTTGGCATAGGCCACCAGCCCGGCGGGCGCCGTGCAGTTGCTCCCCGAGGGCAGCAAGAGCACGCCCGACGCATTGGTTTTTTCGCCACTGACGCCAATCGTCTTGTAGTTCAGGGGAACGACTTTGACATCGCATTTGGCGGCACCGGTCAGGGGCCTGAGTGGGCCGGCGTCAAAAGCGGCGGCCGGCAGCGTGTAAATCGACACCGCCGGATCAATCAAGACACCACGGTCCAGGGAGGCCGTCAGTGAACCCCCAAGCACCGAGCCCTGTCGCAGGTCGTCCAGCTTTTTACCGGTCGTAGCGAGCTTGGCTGTCAAGTTATCCAGCACCTTGTCATCAGCATCACCAACCTTGAATGCACCGGTGAGTATGTCGCCGGCAGGTGCCCCGCCGGTCAGGTCCGTAACTTGCGTTTTGACGTAAGCCTTAGCGGCTTCCAGGCCAGCCTTGATGGTCGCGCCTTTGGCCGCGTCAAAACTGGCGAAAGCAGCAGCAGCATCGGAGCCCAGTGCCTTGGTGACCACCAGATCCGACAAGGGCGTGACGTTGTTCCGGCCACTGTCCGTGGCAATGCTGTGCAACGTGGTGTCACCTTTGACCACCTGCAACATGCAGGGCATCGTCTGTCCGTTACTCAGGACAAGCGTGAAGGTGCCATCAGCTGCCGTGGTCCCAGTGACCGCTGTGCCCGAGGCGCACTTGGCGGTCACTGCAGCACTGGCTAAAGCGGCGCCAGTGGCGGCCAAGCCAGTGATCTGGTAGGTGGTGCCGCCGCCGC
>RFWA01000687.1 GCA_009922295.1 Betaproteobacteria bacterium | reverse complement strand
CACGGCCCCAGCGACACCCGGGGTTCTGGTGGCCCCCTTCATGTGAGCGACGTCTCAGACCAAGTGCATCCGCTGTGCGAGGTCTACCTGCGCGCCGGCGAACAGCTGGGCCTGGCGCGCAACCCGGATATCAACGGCGCCTCCAACGAGGGCGTGGCCATCAACCAGATCACCACCCGCAAGGGCGTACGGGCCTCGGCCAGCAGTGCCTACCTGCGCCCGGCACGGGGGCGGCCCAATTTGCGTGTAGAAACTGGCGCACAGGCCACCCGCATCACCTTTGACGGGCGACGTGCCACCGGCATCGAGTACCTGCAGCACGGCCAGCGCCACACCAGCCGCGCCCGCTGCGAGGTCATCCTGGCGGCGGGTGCCATCAACACGCCGCAGCTGCTGCAACTGTCCGGGGTTGGCCCGACGGCCGAGCTGGCGGCGCTGCAGTTGCCCCTGGTGCTGGACAGCCCGGCCGTGGGCCAGCACCTGCAAGACCACCTGTGCATTGACTATGTGTACCGTTCCCGCGTGCCCACCCTCAACAACGAATTGGGGCCCTGGCCGGCCAAGCTGTGGGCCGGCTTTAAGTACCTGGCCACCCGACGTGGCCCACTGGCGCTCAGCGTCAACCAGGGCGGTGGCTTTTGCCGCTCGCGCGAGGGCCTGGCGCACCCCGACATGCAGCTGTATTTTTCGCCATTGAGTTATTTGCGGGCGGTGCCAGGCAAGCGCGAACTGACTGCGCCTGACGCCTTTGCCGGTTTTTCCCTGAGCGCCCAACCCTGCCGGCCTGACAGCCGTGGCCACCTGGCGCTGCGCAGCACTGACCCGCTGCAGGCGCCCCGCATCGTGCCCAATTCACTCGCCACCCAGCACGATCTGGACGCCATGTTTGCCGCTGCCGGCCTGGTGCGCCGGCTGGCCGCCACACCGGCCTTCCAGGCTGTGATCGAGCAGGAAATCACGCCAGGCCCGGCTGTGCAGTCGGCTGCAGACATCATGGACGACATCGCCCAACGCGCCTCCACCGTGTTCCACCCGGTCAGTACCTGCCGCATGGGAACAGACCCGCGCCAGGCGGTGGTGGACGCCCAGCTGCGGGTGCACGGCCTGCAAGGCCTGCGCGTGATTGACGCCTCGGTTTTTCCCACCCTCACCTCGGGCAACACCAACGCCCCCACCCTCATGCTGGCCGAAAAAGGCGCCGACCTGGTGCTGGCCGCAACACGGACACACGCCCCATGACACAAGATAACTTGATGGCCCACTGCAAAACCACCCCCTACTGGTGGGACGACGCCCAGCGGCCTAGCCTGCCGGATGCAGTTCTGCCCGCCACGGTGGATGTGCTGGTGATCGGCGCCGGCTACACCGGCCTGCATGCCGCCCTGCAAACCGCGCGCGGCGGCCGCTCCACCCTGGTGGTGGACGCTGAAGAAGCCGGCTGGGGCTGTAGCACCCGCAATGGCGGGCAGATCTCCACCAGCATCAAGCCCGG
>RFWA01000686.1 GCA_009922295.1 Betaproteobacteria bacterium | reverse complement strand
AGCGCCACGCGACAAATCCCAGGCCGCCATCATTTTCAACGCGCCTTGCGCATGCGCCGGGCTGGCCACGAGCTGCGCGTACAAATGTTTGCCGCGCTCATCCAACGTCGAGCCGGTGCTTTGCAGCAGTTTGTCCAGCACGCCGGGGCTGCTGGCCTGGCGCGCAAACCATTGCGGCACCAGACTGGTGACGGCCAGCAATTTGGCAGCCGGTGGAAACAACAAGCCGGCCAATCCCGGCAGCGGCAACCAGGCCGGGTTGATGCCTATCAGCACCTGTGGTTGCAAGCCCTGGTCCAACACCATTTGTGCGGCAATGGCCGCGCCTGCCGAATGGCCTATAAAAGCATCTACCGGCCAATTGAGTTGCTTTAACAAAACGCCTAAGCTTTTAGCCATGCCGGGCAGCGACATGCCGTCGCCTTCAGCCAGGCTGGAGAAACCGTGTCCGGGCAAATCGACGGCCAGCACCTGTGCTTGTTCTGCCAACGGCAGCAGCATGTCTCGCCAGGTGTGAGATGAAGCGCCGGTGCCGTGCAGCAACAACACGCGCGGCCCTTGCGTGCCTGCTTGTTGCACATGCCAGCGAACGCCTGGCGCTTCAACGAACCGGCTGAGCCCGGTATTAGGCCAGTCGTGGCGCAGTCTTTCCCAGTCCATGAAATTCAACCAGCCACCGGGTTGCGCCAAACCGGCGTGGTCGATGGGGCTGTCTGTTTTTGCCAAACGGGTGTAGCCGTTGCAGGCGCAGATGGCATGACGCCGCCGGATTGCACCGCCTGTACCGCTTGTGCCATGCGACTGCCATTGGCCAAGGGCAAAGGCACGTAACGTGCGCCCATTTCTTTGGCCAGTTGTTGGGCCTGCGGGTCCGGTCTGGCGCTGGTGTCCAGCCAGATGGCCGGCAGGCCGTGACCACGCCACTGGCGCGCTAAAGTGAGCGCCTCCTCCAGTGCTTGAGCCCGTCCGCCTTGACCTTGCAATGTCACGTTTGGACGTCCATCGGACAGCATGACCAGGCTGGGCGAATGCCCGAGCCGCTTTTCCGCCAGCGCGACTTGCAGGCTTTGTTCGATGGCCTTGGCCAATGGCGTGCCGCCGCCGCCGGGCAGGCCGGAGAGGCTGCGCTTGGCGCGTACCAGCGATTTGGTCGGCGGTAACAAGACCTCGGCGGTGGTGCCGCGAAAGCCTATAACGCAGACTTGGTCGCGCCGTGCATACGACTGAGCCAGCAGCAACTCGACCGCGCCTTTGGCCTCGGCCAGGCGGTGCAGCGCCGCAGAACCGGATGCATCAATCGCAAATATCAGGCAGGTAGGGCTGTTTTCGGCAAACCGGTGCACATGGAAATCTTCGGTGCGTATGGCTAAACGGGCTTTCGAGCTGGCAGGTATGCGACGCAGTTTCTGGCGTGGCACGGCAGCGTTGAGTGTCGCCAGTACATGCAAGCGCGCGCCCTGGCGCGGGTTACCCGGACGCGGCGGCATGGGCGTGCCGCG
>RFWA01000685.1 GCA_009922295.1 Betaproteobacteria bacterium | reverse complement strand
GGTCACAGCGTTTCGTCACGAATCGAACGTTGTGTTCGATCAACAGCACGCCCATGCCATCGCGGGCAAGCTGTGAAAATATATCTCCGAGCTCACCCGCTTCGACATCATTCATGCCAGCAACAGGCTCGTCGAGCAGGATCTGGGCCGGCTCTGAGGCCAGCGCTCGCATCATTTCAACGCGCCGCTGGTGTCCATAAGCCAGGCCGCCGGCTTCATGTGCGGCAAGGTGCAGCATCCCGAAACGGTCAAGCAGGCCGGCAGCACGTTCCCGGATCGCGGCTGATTCGCGACGGGCGAAGGGCAGCCCCAGCAGACTGGCAGCGGTTGTGGTTGTCTCTTTCCTATAAAAGCCAATCATCACGTTGTCAATGACGCTGGCCTCTGTCAGTAGCCTGATGTTTTGAAAGGTCCGGGTAATGCCAGAGCGCGCCACCATGTGCGCAGGCGCATGCGTCAGATCTTGGTCGCCGAACCGGATGTTGCCGCTGGAGACGCTGAGAATGCCAGTGATCAGGTTGATCAAGGTGGTCTTACCCGCGCCATTAGGACCGATCAAGCCGGTGATTTTGCCCGCAGGGATGTCCATGCTGACGTCTGAGACCGCAGCCACGCCACCAAAATTCTTGCACAGGTTGTGAATGGAGAGGGTTGTCACTCGCGGGCCTCCGGTTGCCCTGACTTGGCCAGACTGCGCCGGCGCAGGTGGAGCCTGGCAGTGTCCACGATGCCACGTGGCATGAAGGCGATGACCAGCATCAAAATGGCACCATAGAGTGCCATCCTGTAATCGGCCAGCGGGCGCGATAACTCGGGCAGAGCGAGCAGGATCGCAGCGCCGACGATAGGCCCTGCCACCGAGCGCCGACCACCCAGGACCACATAGGACAAGGCGGCAATCACCAGCGGGAAGCCAAAAGTATTCGGGAACAGGGCGAAGCTCTGCAAAGCCTCCAGGCCGCCAAAGAGACCGGCAATGGCGCCACTCAGGGCAAAGGCCAGCGACTGGTGGAAGTTGACCGAAACGCCCAAAGAGCTTGCGACGGCTTCATTTTGTCGAATCGCCTCAAATGCCCGACCCACGCGCGTCGCACTGATCGCCAACATCAGATACACCACCAGCACCAGTGCAATCAGTGTCTCGCCGGTACCGACCAAAGTCGGTATCGCGTTCAGGCCCATGGCGCCACCGGTCAAACTGTCAGAATAAAGCGCAAGCGCCACGACCACCTGTACAAAGGCGAGCGTGGCAATGGCCTGAAACACTCCGCGCAATCGTGCCAGGGGCCAGGACAACAGCAGCCCTGCGCCCGTGCCCAGCAGCGTGCCCGCGAGTAGCGCCAGCGGGTAAGGCCACCCATAGCTGGTGGTGAGTATGGCAGCCCCATAGGCGCCGATTGAGGCCAGCCCGGCTGTTGCGACTGAGAAAACACCGGCGCGCATCACCACCCATTGGCTCAGCGCATACCCCGAGCCGATCAGGAAGACGTTGAACAGAT
>RFWA01000684.1 GCA_009922295.1 Betaproteobacteria bacterium | reverse complement strand
CGACAACATGCCGTTTGGCCCGCCCCAGAATGCGACCGAGGCGCAATTCAGTCTGCCGTTTGCATTGGGCGCTGTACTGGCATTTGGCGCATTGCTGCCATCCCACTTGAACGCTGCGTCTCTTGCCGACACCCGATTCGTCGCCGCGTTGGCGCGGGTCGCGGTGCAGTTGCCATCTGGGGCATCGGTGCAGGCGCTGGAAGGTTGCGCTGAGGGCGCAGTGCTGACCGTGACGGGCTTGTCCGGCCGCGTTGTTTCGCGCACGGTTCGCGTCCCTTCTGGAATGCCGCAGCGGCCGCTCACTGACACCCAACTGGCTGACAAGTTTCACGCCTGCGTCGATCCCGTGCTGGGCGCTGTTGGCGCAAGCGGATTGCGCCAGCGCTTGCAAGAATTACCAGCATTGGTCGGGGTACGAAACCTTTACGGCGCTTTGCCAAGCCAAGGCCGATGAACCGGCCAGCCTTTGCTCCAACTCATCCTTTATGGAGAACCAAATGCCCTCGCAACAAGACCCTCACCCAGGTGGCGCAGCAAATCCAGGATTTGCAGCCCTCAAGCGTCAGATCTACGCCACCTCGCGTCCATGGGAAGCCGCAAACGGATTCTCGCGAGCCGTGCGTATTGGAAACCTGATTGAGACCAGCCTGTGTTCACCAGCCGCACCTGATGGCACGATTCTGTTTCCGGGCGACGTCTATCGCCAGACGCAGGCTTGCTTGGTCGTGATCGGTGAATCATTGCGTGCCTTGGGCATGGACTTCCACGACGTGATCAAGACCCGTATCTATGTGGCCGATCCAGGCCACTGGGTCGACTCGGGCCGCGCCCACGCCGAGGTCTTTAAGGACATCCGGCCGGCGCTGGGCTGGGTCTACATGAGTGCTTTTTTCAGCCCCGAGATCACGGTCGAGGTGGAATGTACCGCCTATCGGGCCCCTTGAGTCTGGGGCCCTTGGGTCAGCTCTTGGTGAAGGCTTCGCCAAACTGCTGGCGCAAGGTGCTGCTGTGGATGACTGACCAGTCCTGAGGGTAGTGTTCCCCGGCCACAACCTTGAGCACTACGAACACCGGTCCCGTCTCTGCGAGCACCGCACTGATACGCTTGTCAAAGTCGACGAGCTCGTCAAACTCGTAGACCTTCTCGATCCCGGCGGCGCGTGCGAACCCTGCAAAGCTCACCTTGTTGGCGCCCGGGATCGGGTGAAAGCCGTTGGCCTCGTAGGTGTTGTTCTGGCAGACGAAATGCACCAGGTTGCGCGGTGCAGCCTCGGCAATGGTCACCAGACTGCCCAGGTTCATCAGCAGGCTGCCGTCACCGTCAATCACGATCACCCGTTTGTCCGGTCGGCCGAGCGCCATTCCCAGGCCGTGTGAGGATGCCTGGCCCATGGCGCCAGTTCCCAGATAGGTGAGTGCCTCGGGCTTGATGGTGCGCCACTCGAAGGCGGCCTGGTAAACCGGAATGACGATCTGGTCGGTGTGGTGGCGGGCCAGCACC
>RFWA01000683.1 GCA_009922295.1 Betaproteobacteria bacterium | reverse complement strand
CTCGCAGTCGAACAGCTCCCATTCGGGTGCTTGCCCACCGGGCAGGGTGCCCGGTAAGCCCAGACCTTGGTTGTACCAGTAGATCAGCTTGTAACGCTGGTCCCGGATGCCGTAGTGGGCGTAGGCGTTGTGGTACTCGTCCTGGTGCATCCAGTAGCGGTGGTAGGCCACGGCCGGCCAGTCCGGGGGTGTTTGCCCCTGCAGCAGGGGCCGGATGCTGCGGCCCTGCATGTAGCTGGGCACGGGCAACCCGGCCAGGTCCAGAAAGGTCGGCGCAAAGTCAACGTTGGACAGCAGTGTGTCGCACACCGACCCCGGCTGGATCTGGCTTGGCAATCGCACCACAAAGGGCATCTGAAACGACTCCTCGTACATGAAGCGCTTGTCAAACCACCCGTGCTCACCCAGGAAGAAGCCCTGGTCCGAGGTGTAGATGACCAGTGTGTTGTTAGCCAGACCCTCGGTGTCCAGGTAGTCCAGCACACGGCCCACGCTCTCATCGACCGAGGCGATGGTACGCAGGTAGCGCTTCATGTAACGCTGAAACTTGAATTGGTCGTATTCGGCCTGAGAGGCGAAGGTGAAGACTTCGGCGGTGTCTTTGTCGATGAGTCGCACCGCGCTGACATCTTGCGGTGCGGGCAACTTGCGGGTCGGCATGCCGGGTACCAGCAGCTCGCCCACCTCCTGCCCACCGTCGGGCTGCACCAACCCGAGGTCCAGGTAAGTCATGTCGTCGGCAATGCGCATTTTGGCCTGGCCGGCGGCCCGGGCGCGGTTTTTGTAATCGTCGTTGAAGGTGTCGGGCAGGGCAATGTCGGCCGTGTAATGGTCCTTGTACTTGGGGTGGTACTCCCAGGAGCGGTGCGGCGCCTTGTGGTGGCACATCAGCATGAAAGGCCGGGATGTGTCGCGCGCTTTGAGCCAGTCCAGAGACTTGTCGGTGATGATGTCGGTGACATAACCCGGGTAGCTGACCGCCCCGCCGGGCTCATGAAACACCGGGTCGTGGTAATCGCCCTGGCCGGGGACCACGGCCCAGTCGTCAAAGCCCGTGGGCTGGTGGGCCGGGCCTTCGCCCAGGTGCCATTTACCGAAAATGGCGGTCTGGTAGCCGCTGCCGCGCAGGTGCTTGGCCACGTTGGGCAGGCGGTTGTTGATGCCGTCGGCCAGCGTCATGACACCGTTTACATGGTTGTAGGTGCCGGTCAGAATCGCCGCGCGGCTGGGGGTGCAGATGGAGTTGCTGACATAGCAGTGGTTCATCCGCATGCCCTCCAGGGCCAGTCGGTCGATGTTGGGGGTCTGGTTGATGCCATGCCCGTAACAGCTGATGGCTTTGGCTGCATGGTCGTCGGCCATGATGAAAACAATATTCGGTCGTGTCATGTCCAGCTCGTTTCAGTCAGTGTCATCCAGGCGAGTGGCAGGCCGTCCAGGCGCCGCCCGCGCGGCTTGATGCCAGTGTGGCTTCGACAAATTCCTGGCCCCACAGGCCGTC
>RFWA01000682.1 GCA_009922295.1 Betaproteobacteria bacterium | reverse complement strand
AGCACGGTCAAGGACGTGGGCATCGATGACACGGCCACGCGCAAGGGACACCGATACGCGACGGTGGCCGTGGAGGTCGACCGCACGGGCAAGCGTCAGGCGCGTCTGCTGTTCATGACCGCCGAGCGCACGGCCAAGAGCGTGGGCGAATTTGTCAGTGCGATGCCTGCGCACGGAGCCAAACCCGGGCAGGTGCAGATGGTGGCCATCGACATGAGCGCGGCTTACCAGAAGGGAGTGGCTGAGCACCTGCCATCGGCGCAGGTGGTGTTCGACCGCTTCCATGTGATGAAACTGGCCGGAGAGGCTCTGGATGAGGTGCGCAGACAACTGCAGCGCGAGGGGGCTAACCTCAAGGGCGGGATGTGGGCGTTGCGTGGCAACGAGGCCCGGCTTTGCCCGGAACAGGTGGAAGTGCGCCGGCAACTCTGCGCGCGGCACAAGGAGCTTGGGCGAGCGATGGCGCTGCGCGAAGACCTGCAGGAGACTTGGGAATGGCCCGGCGCCTGCAGCGCGGAGATCCATCTTCGGCAATGGTGCAGTTGGGCAATGCGCAGCAGACTGGAGCCCTTCAAGAAGCTGGCCCGGACCATCCGCCAACACTGGAAAGGCATCCTTGCGTTCTTCCCGCACCGGATCACCTCGGCGGCCATCGAGTCGATCAACTCGATCATCCAGACAGCGCGCCGTCGCGCCCGGGGTTTCCGAAACTTCGAGAATCTCAAGGCCATCTCCTACTGGATGGCAGGCCGCCTCGACATCAGGGTCCCCTCAGCTTTCACCCACCCAATTTAGCGAAGCGCCTTTTTGGCGCTTCGCTAAATCGAGTGGGCGGAAATTTACCGGGGACGCCCTGACCGCTGGCATTTCTGAGGAGGATGGTCCCGTTGGTGCCGCTGAGTTTTGGGTGTGGCTGGACTGGCGCAGGAGGCTATGGGATTGGCATGAATCAGAACCTTCTTTTCGCCGCCGCCCTTGGATTGATGCCACCCTGGAAAGTCGTCGACAGCGGGCTCAAGCAGGAGGGCGAGGGAGCGAAGCACCTCTATGTGGATATCGATCTGGAGTCCGGCGCCAGAATGCCCTGCCCCCGGTGCGGGCAGGCCTGTGCGCTCTACGACCATGAGATCAAGACCTGGCGACATCTCAACTTCTGGCAGCACGCCACAGTCCTCAGCGCCCGGGTGCCGCGGATAAAGTGCGACGAGCACGGGGTGCTGCAGGTGGGGGTGCCATGGGCAAGGCCCGGCAGCGGATTCACCCTCATGTTCGAGGCCTTCGCGATGGCCATGGCCCGCGAGATGCCAGTGTCCGCACTCGCCAAGCTGATGGGCGAACATGACACGCGTATATGGCGCATTGTGCGTCATTATGTGGCGCAGGCCCATAGGGAGCAGGATTGGAGCACGGTCAAGGACGTGGGCATCGATGACACGGCCACGCGCAAGGGACACCGATACGCGACGGTGGCCGTGGAGGTCGACCGCACGGGCAAGCGTCAG
>RFWA01000681.1 GCA_009922295.1 Betaproteobacteria bacterium | reverse complement strand
CCACTCCTTCCCATCCCGAACAGGACAGTGAAACGCTTCAGCGCCGATGATAGTGCGGGTTCCCGTGTGAAAGTAGGACATTGTCAGGCTATTAATTGGGAAAAACCCGGTCGAAAGGCCGGGTTTTTTTTCGTTCAATTTGGGCTGGGCATGAACTGAGGAACGGCGGCGGTCGAATCCGCTATCCTAGAGGGTCCTCAACAACGGCGCTAGCGCCCAAGCTGCTCGTGTCAGAAACCCATTCAGTTCGTGCGTTAGACAAAGAAGACAAGCGTACTTTCCTGCAAAGGCTCGCCGAGTTCATACACCCCGGCCCCGATTCCAAGGCGGAATTGATGGAGACCTTGGCAGAGGCCGAAGGCAACAACATCATCGGTGCCGAGTCGCGGTTCATGCTGGAGGGCGTGATCCGGATGGCTGACATGACAGCCGGCGACGTGATGGTTCCTGCGACCCGCATGGACCTGATTGATATTGCTGCGCCGAGCGACGAACTGTTGGGTGCCGTCATCGACACGGCGCATTCCCGCTTCCCGGTCTACGACGGCGAGCGCGACAACATCATCGGCATTCTGATGGCCAAGGACTTGCTGAAGTTGCAGCGTGCGCCTGGCCTGAGCATTCGCGCCCTGTTGCGGCCAGCAGCCTTCGTGCCCGAGAGCAAGGGTTTGAACGATCTGTTGCGGGAGTTCCGGGGCAAGCGCAATCACTTGGCCATCGTGGTCGACGAGTTCGGCCGGGTCGCTGGGCTGATCACGATCGAGGATGTGCTGGAGCAGATCGTCGGCGAGATCGAAGACGAGTTCGACATCGACGAGGATGAAGGAGACATATTTGGCCTTGCAGACCGCAGCTACCGGGTTAGTGGCGACGCGCTCGTGGGCCGGGTTGAGGAGGCTTTCGGCGTCAAGCTGGCCGCGCCAGAGGGCGGCCAAGAGTTCGACACCATTGGCGGCCTTATCGCTCACGAAATGGGCCATGTGCCCAAGCGCGGCGAACAGCACACCCGGGCCGGTCTTCACTTTGTAGTGTTGCACACCAAAGGAGGCGCCGTGAAGTGGTTCAAGGTCGCCCCACAGTCGCCCTGAACCCTTGCTGCGACAAGCGCTGATCGCCGTTGCTTGCGGCCTGTTGCATGCGGTGTCGCTAGCCACGCCGTGGGATGGGCAACCATCGGGCTGGCTGCAGCTGCTGGCGCTTGGAGGCCTGGCGTGGCAATTGGAGCGTTGCACCGCGCCCTCTAGAGCGGCATTGTTGGGAGGCCTGTTCGGAACGGCCTGGCTGGGCGGAACTTTCTGGTGGCTGTTCATCGCCATGAACACTTATGGGGGGCTTGCGGCCCCGCTCGCGTTCTTGGCCGTGCTGGCCCTGGCGGCGGTGCTGAGCCTTTACTACGCAGCGGCTGGCGCTGCTTTCGTCGCCCTGGCGCCTAGCAAGCGCTGGTGCGGATGCGTCTTTGCCGCGCTCTGGCTGATGGCGGAGCTTGCGCGGGGCCAATGGTTCACTGGG
>RFWA01000069.1 GCA_009922295.1 Betaproteobacteria bacterium | reverse complement strand
TCTCGTTAATCTCAATCGTCTTTTTATGCAGGTTCCGCGCTAGGGCTGGCATCAGCCTCGCTTCCGATAACCTGCTCGGCTATTTGCTTGATCTCGGTCGGGCTCAATAACCGACCAGGGATCAGTTCTTCGGCACGGATGTGACCGGTGCCCAAAAGAGCGTGTGGTGCCTCGGCGTAGACTGCCACCTGGGACTGATCAGCCCAGGTACCCCGGCGGCGCATGCCGCTCAGGAAGCGTCCAGCATTCTCACTTTGCAATGTGACGACCGTATGTTGCCGCAACAAATCGTCTACGGGGTGCAAGCAGGCCAGGCGCTGCTGCAAGGTCATTGCCTCAAGCGCCTCCAGACTCACGCACTGCGCAGCATGAAAACCACCGGTTTCTATACGGCGCAGAGCAGTCAGGTGAGCACCGCAACCGAGTGCCTCGCCGATATCCTCAGCCAGTGTCCGAATGTACGTGCCTTTGCTGCATTTTACTACCATTTTAATAGCGAAGTATTCATGATTGACGTGGCTTAGCGCCATATTCAGCTCATAAATTGTGACGGCGCGGGCGACCCGTTCTACCTCGATTCCGGCACGGGCATACTCATACAATGCGCGGCCATCTTTTTTCAGTGCGCTGTACATCGGGGGCGTCTGCAGGATGGCCCCGGTAAAACGGGCCTGAATGGCGGCAACATGATCCACGGTCACGTCCACGGGCCGGCTTTGAATCACGTCGCCTTCAGCGTCGCCGGTGCTGGTTTTGACGCCGAGGCGCGCGACAGCCTCATAGGTTTTGTCGGCGTCGAGTTGCAACTGGCTGAACTTGGTGGCAGCGCCAAAACACAACGGCAACACACCGGTGGCCAGCGGGTCCAACGTGCCAGTATGGCCAGCCTTTTCTGCCTGCAGCATCCATTTGGCTTTTTGCAGAGCGTTATTGCTCGATAAGCCCAGCGGCTTGTCGAGCAAAAGCACCCCGTGCACGGGGCGCCTGGCAATCCGTGCTTGCGGCGCGTTCACGGCTTCAGTCTTCCTTGGCCCGAGACGACACCGCCCGCGCGATCAGTGCGTTCATGTCGGCGGCATGTTCAGTGGTACGGTCAAACAAAAAATGCAGGGTCGGCACGGTGTGAATGTGCAGCCGCTTGAACAGGCCCGCCCGCAAAAAGCCAGCAGCCTGGTTCAGGCCCTCCGCGCAGGCTTTGGTGTCACCTTGCAATAGGCTAAAGAACACTTTGGCATGGGCGTAATCGGGCGTGACTTCAACGCCCTGAATGGTCACCATGCCGACACGCGGGTCTTTCAACTCGCGCGCGATCAGCTCGGTCAGGTCGCGCTGGATCTGATCGGCGACCTTGAAGCTGCGGTTGGGTGTGCTCGACTTTTTGCGCACGGCTCAGCTTGCCTGCATCACAGGGTTCGGGCCACTTCACGGATTTCAAAGAACTCCAACACGTCGCCTTCCTGGATGTCGTTGTAGTTTTTGATATTCAATCCGCACTCAAAACCTTCTTTGACTTCCCGGGCATCGTCCTTGAAGCGCTTGAGTGACTCGAGCTCTCCGGTAAACACCACCATGTTGTTTCGCAGAAGCCGCAGACGGGCAGCGCGGCGTACCAGACCAGCTGTGACCATACAACCCGCAATCGAGCCGATCTTGGACACCTTGAAGACCTGGCGAATTTCGGCGGTACCAATGACCTCCTCCTTCTTCTCCGGTGTCAACATGCCCGACATGGCCGCCTTCAATTCATCAACCGCGTCGTAGATGATGTTGTAGTAACGAATGTCGACGCCGTTGTTTTCAGCCAATTTGCGCGCACCGGCATCAGCACGTGTGTTGAAGCCGATGATGACCGCCTTGGAGGCAATGGCCAGGTTCACATCGGACTCGCTGATGCCACCGACCGCGGTGTACACCAGCTGAACTTTGACCTCCTCGGTCGAGAGTTTGAGCAAAGACTGCGCGAGCGCTTCCTGCGAACCCTGCACGTCGGCCTTGATAATGATCGGCACGAGTTTGACCTCGCCCGCCGTCATGTCGGTGAACATATTCTCCAGCTTGGCAGCTTGTTGCTTGGCCAGCTTGGTGTTGCGGAACTTGCCGGCACGGTAGGTGGCGATTTCACGGGCTCGCCGCTCGTCAGACATCACCATGAACTCGTCGCCAGCTTGCGGCACTTCGGTCAGGCCTTGAATTTCGACCGGAATTGAAGGTCCGGCCGACTTGATGGTCTTGCCATTTTCGTCCAACATGGCGCGCACCCGGCCATAAGTGGAGCCTGCCAGCACGATGTCACCGGTCTTGAGAGTGCCGGACTGGACCAGCACCGTGGCGACGGGACCGCGGCCTTTGTCAAGCTCGGCTTCGATCACCAGGCCCTTGGCCATGGCGTCTACAGGGGCCCGCAGCTCGAGAACCTCGGCCTGCAAGAGCACCTGCTCGAGCAGGTTGTCAATGCCTTGACCGGTTTTGGCCGACACCGACACAAACGGCGATTCGCCACCGAATTCTTCTGGCACGACCTCTTCGACGACCAGCTCGTTCTTGACGCGTTCGGTGTTGGCATCGGGTTTGTCAATCTTGTTGATCGCCACCACGATGGGTACCCCAGCAGCTTTGGCGTGTTTGATCGCCTCGCGGGTTTGTGGCATGACGCCGTCGTCGGCTGCCACCACCAAAATCACAATGTCAGTTGCTTTGGCGCCGCGAGCACGCATCGCGGTGAAGGCCTCGTGGCCCGGGGTATCCAGGAATGAAATCATGCCTCTTGGTGTTTCGACGTGGTAGGCGCCGATGTGCTGGGTGATGCCACCGGCCTCGCCAGACGCCACTTTGGCACGGCGGATGTAATCCAGCAAGGAGGTCTTGCCGTGATCGACGTGGCCCATCACGGTCACCACTGGCGCCCGTGGCAGTGATTCAGACTGCTGTTGAAGCACCTCGTCGTCGGTGAAGGCTTCGGGATCATCCAAGGCCGCAATGATGGCCTTGTGGCCCATTTCCTCCACCAGAATCATCGCCGTATCCTGGTCCAGCGGCTGGTTGATGGTGACCATTTGGCCGAGCTTCATCAGGTGTTTGATCACCTCAGAGGCCTTGACGGCCATTTTGTGCGCCAATTCAGCTACCGTGATGGTCTCAGGCACGTGCACTTCAATCACGCGCACTTCTGTGGGGGCGGACTGCATAGCGTGGTCATCGCGATCGCGATCATTGCCGGACCTTCGACCGCGCGGGCCGCCGCGCCAGTTGCCGCCACGGCCAGCGCCTGCGCCAGTGTCACCGCGGGTCGGGATGGCTTTTTTCTTGGCAGGATCCCCAGCCCAGCTGCTTGACAGCTTGGCGGATTTGACCTCTTTGCCGGCGCCGGCTGGTGCGCTGGTGCCAGGCGCACCTGGCGCGCCTGGACGAGCGGGCTTGGCCACAGTTGTACCCGCTGCGGGCTTGTGCAATGTGCCTTTGAGCCCTGTTTTGGCCGCTTCAACGCCGCCCGGCTTGACGACGGGTTTGACTTCCTCAGGTTTCTTCGGCGGCGGTGCAGGTTTTTTGGCCGGCACCGACATCATGAGCCGAATAGCTGCAGCTTCGGCCTCGGCCTTTCGCCGGCGGTCGCCAAGATCCGCAGCCCGGGCGACGTCCTCGTCAGCACGGGCTTTGGCCGCTGCCGCTGCGCTCGCGCGATCGACTTCCTGGGACTTAACCACGGCTTCCGCCCTGGCTGCGGCCTCCTGCGCCCTGGCTGCCGCACTGTCCGAGGCCTCCTGGCCTAGGGACTCAGGCTCAACCGGTCTGGCTTTTTCAGCAGCGGCCTCAGCAGCTTTGAGCTCAACGGCCTTCTGGATCGCCGCTTGTTCAGCCGCTTCGCGTGCTCGGGCCTCCAGAGCCTCCCGTTGGCGCCTCCGCTCAACCAACTCTTCTTCCTGGCGTCGGATCAGCTCGGCCTGACGGCGAGCCTCCTCCTCACGCCGCGCCAGCTCGGCCGTGTCAATCAGCGGCAGCGCTTCGACTTCAGCTTCCGAAGGCGCCCCAGGGCTGTCCTGGGGGACTTCCACGCCGTCATCACGGCGCACGAAAGTACGCTTCTTTCGGACTTCGACCTGGATCGTGCGGGCCTTGCCTGACGAGTCCGCCTGTTTGATTTCGCTGGTTGATTTTTTAACCAGAGTGATTTTCTTACGTTCAGGACTGGCCGTACCATGGCTTGCCTGCAGATACCCCAACAATCGTTGCTTGTCCGCCTCGGACAGGTTATCGGAGGCCGCCGACTTGGCAACCCCGGCCGATCTCAGCTGCTCAAGCAGCGTATCGGTTGATTTTTTGAGTTCTGTTGCAAACTCGGCGACGGTCGTACTGGACATTTCTTGTGTAACCTTTAGTTCGGCTGAACAAGCCCGGCGGGCTCTGCGCAACCATCACTGAAAATGGGTTTTCATGACTTTGACTTCATGCTGCTGAGGCGGCTTCATTGGCAAACCAATGCTCGCGCGCCTTCATGATCATGGCTTTGGCCTCGTCCTCAGATTGACCGGTAATCTCGGTCAGTTCGTCAATCGCCAAATCAGCCAGGTCGTCCCGCGTATGTACGCCGCTATCGGCAAGTTTGGCAATCAGGTCGGTCGTCAAGCCTTCAAGGTCACGAAGGTCTTGAGACACCTGGGCAACGCTCTCTTCATGGGCGATCTCCATCGTCAACAGCGCATCCTTGGCCCGGGTGCGCAGTTCGTTGACTGTGTCTTCATCAAAGCTCTCGATCTCCAGCATTTCCTCCAGTGGCACGTAGGCCACCTGCTCCAGGCTGGTGAAGCCTTCGGCGATCAGTAAATCAGCGATTTCCTCATCAACATCGAGCTTTTCCATGAACAGCTTGCGGCCGGAATCCATCTCGTTGGCTTGCTTTTGCGCGGACTCTGCAGCATCAAGAATATTGATTTTCCAGCCTGTGAGCTCAGAGGCTAGGCGCACGTTTTGGCCACCGCGGCCGATCGCTATCGCCAGGTTTTCTTCGTCAACCACCACGTCCATGGCGTGTCGCTCTTCGTCCACCACGATGGAGGACACGTTGGCAGGTGCCAGCGCGCCAATCACAAACTGCGCCGGGTCTTCGCTCCAAAGCACAATGTCAACCCGCTCACCGGCCAACTCATTAGTGACACCATTGACGCGCGTGCCGCGCACACCCACACAGGTGCCAATTGGATCCACCCGTTTGTCATGCGATAACACGGCGATCTTGGCACGGGAGCCAGCATCCCTGGCGCAAGATTTGATCTCAAGCAAGCCCTGTTCGATCTCGGGCACTTCCTGACGGAACAATTCCATCATGAACTCAGGCGCCGAACGCGACAGAATGATGGGTGCACCGCGCAAGGTCAGGTCCACCTCCATGATCATGGCCCGCACCCGGTCCCCTGTTCTCAGGTTTTCTTTGGGGATCATGTCGCTGCGGCGCAGCCGTCCTTCAACTCGACCGCTCTCCACAATGATGTCGCCTTTATCCATGCGCTTCACCGTGCCGACAAATATTTTGTCGCCGCGGGACATGAAGTCATTGAGCAGCATTTCGCGCTCAGCGTCGCGAATCTTTTGCAGAATGACTTGTTTGGCCGCCATCGCCCCAATGCGCCCGATTGGCACCGATGCGACGGTTTCCTCAATGTATTCATCGACCTCAACATCTTCGATCTGCTCTTTGGCCTCAAACAGCAGAATTTCCTGGTCAGGCAATTGCAGGCCGGCTTCGTCAGGGACGACGTGCCAGCGACGGAAGGTTTCGTAGTTGCCGTTGTCACGGTCAACAGCCACCCGGATGTCGACATCGCCTTGGTACAGCTTTTTAGTGGCTTGTGCCAGGGCTGCTTCGACAGCGCCGAACACAACATCACGCTCCACGTTTTTTTCACGTGAGATGGCTTCGACCAGCATTAACATTTCGCGATTCATGCCAAGACTCTCCTGTTTCAACTCAAACCAAATTCATCTGTACTACCGTCAGCACCAGTTGGCGCACCCCGGCCCTTGAAACTGACAATGGGCGCCAGACGCGCCTCCCGCAACTCATCTTGCGTAAACCCCAGCACCTGCATCGGGGCCGGTACGCGCTTGCGGCTGATCTTTTGCCCTGGCTTCACGACGGGTTCATCGCGCCAGACGATTTGCCAGCCGGAAAGACCACCACTCACATCGCGCCGTTCCAGTATGCCGCGAAATTTTTTGCGGTTGGCGTTGACCTGGCCCTGTGCCGCCGCGCCCATTGGGGCCTTAAGAGTGATGTCTATCACCGAACCCACAAAACGCTCAAAATCCTTGTCATGTCGCAGCGGTCGGTCAATACCTGGGGACGACACCTCGAGACGCTTGTATTCGATGCCGTCGACTTCCAAAGCAAATTGCAACTGCCGATTGACTTTTTCACAGTCTTCCACGTTGACGAACTGCTCGGCACCGGAGCCGCTGCTGGCCTGTGGCCAGGGCAGATCGATGGTGATCCGCAGCAATCCTCCGGCAGACCGCTCGGTGTCCACCAGGTCATAGCCAAGACCGGCTACGGTTTGTTCGACGATGTCCTTCAGTGCCACAGGTATTAGGGTTCAATCAACAAAAACAACAGACCAAAAAAAACGGGCGGTAGTTACCCGCCCGTTTGGTCGTGAGCCTCGGATTATACTCAGAAAGTGCCCGGAAGAGCCTTGATTTTCAAGGCAATTTGCAACAAACTAGTCTGCTGCTGCCAGCAATTGGCGGGTGTAGGCTTGCACAGGTCTTTGCAATACTTCAGTGACGGGGCCGGATTCGACCATCAAGCCATCTTTCATAACCAGCACATGGTGGGCCATGGCGCGTATCACCGCAACGTCGTGGGTGATCAGCAAGTAACTCAGGCCGCGCTCTCGCTGCAAACGTTGCAACAGTGTCAGCACCTGTTTCTGAATCGTCACATCCAGCGCACTGGTGGGCTCGTCCAGCACCAGGATGTCGGGTTTGATGATCAGCGCTCGGGCAATCGCCAACCGCTGTCGCTGACCGCCGGAAAATTCATGCGGGTAGCGCCGCAGCAGGGCGAGCGCATCGCCATCGGTCCCCAGCCCTACCTCCCGCAGACCAGCTAAAACCCGCTCGCGCCGGTCGGCAGCCGATAAGGCTGGCTCATGCACCAGCAGGCCCTCGCCCACAATCTCTTCGACCGTCAGGCGCGGAGAGAGCGACGAAAAAGGATCCTGGAACACCACCTGCATGGTCCGGCGCATGTGTTGGTTCTGGGGGGTGCTGGCGCCCCAGGTCAGTTCGCCCAGCCGCAATTCCCCCGAGCTCGGCAGCAACCCAAGCGTGGCGAGCGCCAAGGTTGACTTGCCTGAGCCCGACTCACCCATGATGCCCAGGGTGCGGCCAGCCTCAATCTGAAAATCTGCGCCCTGCACCGCCACAAATTCACCACGCCGGAACCAGCCCGCCAGGCCACGCAGAGGCACCGAATAGCCAACCCTTAACTCTCGCGCCTGCGCCACGATGGACAACTCGCAGGCTGCAACCTCGGCCAGGTCCCGTTCTGGCTTGCTATCGATCAACCGCTGGGTGTAGCTGTGACGTGGTTGGGCAAAGACTTCCGCAACCAGGCCCTGCTCCACAATCCGCCCGCCTTCCATCACAATGAGGCGATCAGCAAACCGGCGGACCAGGTTGAGATCGTGGGTGATGAGCAGGACCGCCATGCCGCTCTTGTGCTGAAGGCTGCCAATCAGGTCGAGAATCTGACCCCGCAGGCTCACGTCCAGCGCAGTGGTGGGCTCATCGGCCAACAACAACCGGGGCTGGCAAGCCAGTGCCATGGCGATCATGGCGCGCTGGCGCTGGCCACCACTGAGCTGGTGCGGGTAGGCATTGGCGCGAGTAGCCGCGTCTGCAATACCGGTATCGGTGATCAATTGAATGGCTTTGGGCCAAGCCTGGGCGCGAGGCAGCCCCATTTTCAGCTGCAGAACCTCAACAATCTGCTCGCCTACCGTCAACAAGGGGTTCAGGGCCGTCATTGGCTCTTGAAAGATCATGGCGATGTCCTGCCCACGTAGACCGCGCAGGGCGCGTTCCGGCATCGACAACAAGTCTTGGCCATCAAAAGTGGCTGTACCACCCAGGCTGGCGTTCTGCACCAAACGCAGCAGACTTAAAGCGGTAACGGTCTTGCCTGAGCCCGACTCGCCCACCAACGCAAGTTTTTCGCCAGGCGCGATTGAGAAATCAATTCCATGCACCACGTCACGGCCGGCAAAGCCCACCCGAAGGCCGCTGACGGTCAAAAGCGGCTCGGTCATTGCTCCGCCTTCCGTGGGTCAAGCGCATCCCGAAGGGCATCGCCCATGAAGGTCAGCAACAAGAGGGTCACCACCAGCACAGCAAAGGTGGCCAGGGAAATCCACCAAGCATCGATATTGTTCTTGCCCTGCGACAACAGCTCACCCAGCGACGGCGTCCCGGGTGGCACGCCTAGGCCCAGAAAATCGAGTGAGGTCAAGGCAAGAATGGCGCCGCTCATGCGAAACGGCAGAAAGGTCACTACCGGCGTCAGGCTATTGGGCAACACATGGCGTCGAATGATCTGCCAATTTCCTACCCCGAGGGCTCGTGCGGCACGTACATAGTCCAACTGCCGGTTACGCAGAAATTCAGCACGTACATAGTCCGACAGGCCCATCCAGCCGAACAGGCTCAGCAATACGAGCAGCAGAGCAAGACTTGGCGCAAAGACCGCGCTGAAAATGATCAACAGGTAGAGCTCGGGCATCGCGCTCCAAATTTCAATGAAGCGCTGGAACGCCAAATCCGTCTTGCCACCAAAATAGCCCTGGACCGCCCCCGTCAGCACGCCCAATACGACGCCTGTCACTGTGAGCGCCAGCGCAAACAAGACACTCACCCGAAAGCCGTAAATCAACTGGGCCAGCATGTCACGCCCGCGGTCGTCGGTGCCTAGCCAGTTGTCTCTGCTGGGGGCCGAGGGGTTAGGCGACTTGGCAAAGTAGTTCAGCGTTTTAGGACCATAGGGGTTGGGCGCATAGACCACCCAATTTCCGGGTTGAGCGAGCTGATCCCGAATGAACGGGTCCAGGTAATCGGTCGGTGTCTGGAAGTCACCGCCAAAAGTGGTCTCCGCATGATCCTGCAGCACTGGAACATAAAACTGACCCTGATAGCGAACCAGCAGGGGTCGATCATTAGAGATTAATTCTGCGGCCAGACTCAGCAGCACCACGGCGCAAAAAACCAGCAGACTCCAGTAGCCCAAGCGGTTGCGCCGAAAGCGCGCCCAGGCCCGACGCGTGGGCGAGTTGCCGCCCACGGGGACGGGAATAGCCGCCAGATCAGTCGAATTTGACACGAGGGTCCACCCAAACATACGACAAATCTGAGACCAGCTTGGTGACCAAACCGATCAGGGTAAAGAAATACAGGGTGCCCAGCACCACCGGGTAATCGCGCCGGATCACGCTTTCATAGCTCAGCAAACCCAGGCCATCGAGCGAAAACAGGGTTTCGATCAGCAGCGATCCGGTAAAAAAAGCGCCAATGAATGCCGCGGGAAAGCCGGTGATGATGGGGATCAAGGCGTTACGAAACACGTGTTTCCACAGCACCTGTCGCTCATCCAGGCCTTTGGCGCGCGCCGTGACCACGTACTGCTTTCGGATTTCTTCAAGGAAGGCGTTCTTGGTCAGCATCGTCGTGACGGCAAAGCTGCCCAGCACCATCGCCGTCACGGGCAGCGCGATATGCCACAGGTAATCCACCACACGCCCACCCCAACTCAGCTCATCCCAGTTGCTGGAAGTGAGGCCGCGCAGGGGAAACCACTGCAACTGGCCACCAAACACCACCAGCAGCGCAACACCCAGCACGAAACCAGGAATGGCGT
>RFWA01000680.1 GCA_009922295.1 Betaproteobacteria bacterium | reverse complement strand
ACTGCATCAGGCCAATTGTTGATCAATAAACGCTGTCATCTGTGCCTTGCTCATGGCGCCCACTTTGGTCGCCGCCAATTTACCGTCTTTGAACAGCATCAGGGTTGGAATACCGCGTATACCAAATTTGGCCGGAATGTCCCGGTTCTCATCAACGTTCATTTTGGCAATTTGCAGTTTGCCCGCGTAAGCCGCTGAGACTTCGTCTAGGATCGGTGCGATCATCTTGCAAGGGCCGCACCACTCCGCCCAGTAGTCTACGAGGACGGGCTGGCTCGATTGCAGCACGTCTGTTTCAAATGTTGCGTCGGTGACGTGTTTGATGAGTTCGCTGGCCATGGTATTTCCTAAAGTCGGGTTGTCGGTACAGTTAAAGTGGGGAAATTGTGACAGAAACCAAGCCCCATCACCGAGTGTCTTTGACCTATGCCTGAATTAGCCAAAAAGCATCACGTCGATATGGCTTGGGACCGGGTGATGGAGCTGCTGTCTGTTGAGTTAGAGCGCCGTCACGTGCATCCGACTCGTGTCGTCGTATTACTTCCTTTTGCGCAGTTGATGGCAGAGGCCATGAGCGCCTGGCAGCGGCGTATCGCCAGCACAGCGGTGCGGGCGCAATTTGCACCTCGTTTTGAAACTACCAGCAACTGGTCGCGCAGCGTCGGTGCACCTGCGTCTGAACCAAACGACTTGCGAATGGATGCCGCACGTGATGTGCTGACGGCTGCGGCCTTGTTGAAACGCACAGGCTTGGGCGAATACCAGGAGGCCCTAACGCCCAAGCTGATGGAAGCTGCGCGGAGTCTGGCCCAGGTCGGCGCCGCAGTATCGCCAGAGCGGCGGACTGTCTGGGCGGCGTCTTTGGCGCCACTACTGACGGCCGGCATGCCAGAGCCGATACTGTCCCTGGAAGCGGCAAGTGCGCAGCTGGCGCTGGCTTGGGTGGGCGGCTCGAATTACCCCTCTGATCAGTTGTTTGGCAGTGAGCCTGAGCTGTTGGTGGTGCTGGAGGGCTTTCAGGATGAGGGTTTGACCCAGGCCCTATTGGCCCAGCACGGCATGCGTTCGATGGCGCTGTCGCTGCAGCCTGATCAGTTGCAGACGCCCACCGAGGGGCAGATCACCTTGCATGCAGCGCAAGATTTACAGGAAGAGGCCGATCGGACGAGCGCATGCGTGCTCAACCACATCGCGGCGGGGCATTTCCCCGTGGCGCTGGTTGCGCAGGACCGTGTGTTGACGCGCCGGGTAAGGGCCATGTTGGCCGAGCGCGGTGTGGCCGTCCGCGACGAGACTGGCTGGACCCTGTCGACAACGCGCGCAGCTGCCTCGCTGATGGCGCTGCTGCGCGCTTGCCTCTGGGACGCCAGTGCTGACCAGGTCTTGGATTGGCTCAAACACGCCCCGGCGTTCGATGTCGCGCAGGTATCGGTGCTGGAGGCCCGACTGCGGCGTGAAGGTGTGCGTGACTGGCAAGCGCCGGCGCCAGACCAACCATTGGGTCTGCAAATT
>RFWA01000679.1 GCA_009922295.1 Betaproteobacteria bacterium | reverse complement strand
GGGGTGGTTGCCGTCCAGCAGCACCTGGGCGCCCTTGATCTTGACCACGTTAAACACCTGTTCGGTGCCGTCAGGCGTGTGGCCGCGCAGCTGGCCGCCGACCTTAACGCCGGGTGGGAACTCGCTGCGCGGAATGGTTTGCACCAGCGACTCGTCGCGCAGGCCAAAGGCATCTTCAGGTTCGAGAGCCAGCGTGGTCTGGTAGCCTTTTTCCTGGCCGTCCAGGGCCGCCTCAATGCGCGGCAGGGTGCCGCCGTAGCCGCCGTGCAGGTAGGCCATTGGCTCGGTGTGTTGCAGGGGCTAAGATGCCCCATTTTCGCTCAGCCACCCCCTCACATGAACCATAACCCCGCACGCGGCATTCTTTACCTGTGCCTGGGGGTGCTCGTTTTCTCATTGCAAGACGCCATCATCAAGCGTGTGAGCGGTGGCTATGCGCTGACCGAGGTGGTGTTCATCCGCTCCTGTGTGGCGGCGCCTATTTTGCTGGCGCTGGTGCAGCGCGAGTCGGGCTGGCGTGCGATCTTCAGTTCGTCGCTGGGGCTTTTGACCTTGCGCGCGACGATCATGTTTGGCGCCTACACCGCGTATTACATGGCGTTTCCGGCGCTGCCGCTGGCCGATGCCGTCGCCTTGTACTTCACGGTGCCGCTGTTTGTTACGGCGCTGGCCGGCCCTTTTTTGGGTGAACGCACCCACTGGGGGGTTTGGCTGGCCGTGCTGCTGGGCTTTGTCGGGGTGATGGTGATGCTGCAACCTGGCAGCGGCCTGTTTGAACCGGCGGCGCTGCTCTCGCTGTTGGCGGCCGCCCTGTATGGCATGGCCATGCTGATGGCGCGCAAGTTTGGCGACACCTTGTCCGCATCCGTGATGGCCTTCTACCAAAATGGTGTTTTTATGGTGGGCGCCGGGCTGGCCGCGCTGGTCCTGCACAGCCTTGGCGTGGTGAGGGCCGAACACCCCAGTGTGTCGTTTCTGGTGCGGCCCTGGGTGATGCCCAGCCTGACCGACGGCCTGTTGATCGCGGCCTGCGGCGTGGTGGCGGCAGCGGGCATCATGCTGCTGACCAATGCCTACCGGGTGGCCCGCGCCAGCACGGTGACGCCCTTTGAGTACACCGGCATTTTGTGGGCGCCCCTGTGGGGTTTTTTGTTTTTCAGCGAAGTGCCGCGCGCCACCACCCTGGCGGGGGCCGCTGTGATCGTGGTGGCTGGCTTGCTGGCGCTTCGGCTGGCAAAAAACTGACCTTGGACCTGACCTGAGCTTGGAGCATTCGACATGAGCTTACTGACGACGACCACCTTACAGGCCGATGGCACCATCCTGGCCACCTGGGCCGACGGCCACAGTGCTTCTTTTGGCGCCTATTGGTTGCGCGACAACTGCCGCTGCCCCCAATGCCGCCACCCCGGCAATGGGCAAAAGCTGTACCAGATCGTGGACCTGCCAGCCCAACTGTCTGTGCGCACCCTGAGCCTGGTACCGGGGCCAGCGCTGGAGGTGGTCTGGTCCGACGG
>RFWA01000678.1 GCA_009922295.1 Betaproteobacteria bacterium | reverse complement strand
CTGGTCGTCGAGCTTGGTATCCCAAAATTTTTCGAACCAGCGGTGCGCCTCAGGGTTGGTGACACGCTGGTAGTTGGGGAACATCATGGGGATCAGCCCGGCGTCGCTGGCGCCCTGCACATTGTTCTGGCCGCGCAGCGGGTGCAGGCCTGAGCCGGGCTTGCCAATCTGCCCAGTCACACTCACCAGCGCGATCAGGCAACGCGCGTTGTCGGTGCCGTGCACATGCTGGCTGATGCCCATGCCCCACAGAATCATGGCGCTCTTGGCCTTGGCAAAGGCGCGCGCCACCTCGCGCAGGGTCTGCGCCGGGATGCCGCAGATCGGCGCCATGGCCTCGGGGCTGTAGCTCAACACGTTGTCGCGCAATGCCTCAAAATTACTGGTGCGCCGGGCAATGAAATCCTGGTCGGCCAGACCTTCATCGATCACGGTGTGGATCAGCGCATTGAGCATGGCCACATCGGTGTCGGGCTTGAACTGCAGCGTGCGCCAGGCGTGTTTGCCGATGTCGGTCACGCGCGGGTCAGCCAGCACGATCTTGGCGCCGGCCTTGGCGGCGTTCTTCATCCAGGTGGCCGCCACCGGGTGGTTGGAGGTAGGGTTGGAGCCGATCACCAGAATCAGCTCGGCATGGGCCACGTCGTTCACCTGGTTGCTGACTGCACCCGAGCCCACCCCCTCCAGCAGGGCGGCCACGCTAGAGGCATGGCACAGCCGCGTGCAGTGGTCGACGTTGTTGGAGCCGAAGCCGGTGCGCACCAGCTTCTGGAACAGGTAGGCTTCTTCGTTGCTGCCCTTGGCCGAGCCAAAGCCGGCCAGGGCCTTGGGGCCATGGTCGTCACGCAGGCCTTTGAGCCGGCCGGCCGCCAGCGCCAGCGCCTCGTCCCAGCTGGCTTCGCGGAACACGGCCGACCAGTCGGCGCTGTCCCGGTTCAGCGCCTGCAGGGCCTCCGGGTCTTTGGCCACGCCGGCACGCCGGACCAGCGGCACCGTGAGGCGCTGGGGGCTGTGCGCGTAGTCAAAGCCAAACCGCCCTTTGACGCAAAGGCGGCTGTGGTTGGCCGGGCCATCGCGCCCGTCCACACTCACAATTTTGTTGTCTTTCACGTTGTAGGTCAGCAGGCAGCCGACGCCGCAAAACGGGCAAACCGAGTCCACTTTTTTGTCCACCACCTGGGGGCCCACCTGCGTTTTGGGCATCAGCGCCCCGGTGGGGCAAGCCTGCACGCACTCGCCACAGGCCACACAGCTGCTGTCGCCCATGGGGTCGGCCAGGTCGAACACGATGGCGCTGTGGCTGCCGCGCAGGGCGTAGCCGATGACGTCGTTGACCTGCTCCTCGCGGCAGGCGCGCACACAGCGGTTGCACTGGATGCAGGCGTCCAGGTTGACCGCCATGGCCGGGTGCGACAGGTCGGCCGCAGGCTGATCGCGCCGAAGCGCTTTGAGCTCGGGCCGCACCGTCACATCCAAGCGCGCGGCCCAGTCGCTCAGTTCGCCGTGCTGTTTGGATTC
>RFWA01000677.1 GCA_009922295.1 Betaproteobacteria bacterium | reverse complement strand
GCCTGGCTGTACCAGCGCTTGAACTGGGGCAGTAGGCGCGCCAGCGCCGAGTCGGGGTTGGCGTCGGCAATGGCCTGGGCAAAGTCGTCGCAGGTGACCGCTTGGCCGTCAAAGCGCTCGAAATACAGATTCATACCGCGCGCAAACTCGGCGCGGCCATTGGCCTCGTCACCCTGGGCCGCCAGGGTTTGCATCATGCGCACCACCTCGGCGCCTTTTTCGTAGATGGTGACGGTGTAGAAATTGTTGATTTCCACATAGCTTTCAGGCCGCACCGGGTGGGCCATGGGGCCGGCGTCTTCGGGGAACTGGGCGGTGCGCAGCACGCGCACGTCTTCGATGCGCTTGACGGCGCGCGCCGAGGGCTCGGCGCACAGGTCCTGGCTGAATTCCTGGTCGCGGAACACCGTCAGGCCTTCTTTGAGGCTGAGCTGGAACCAGTCGCGGCAGGTGATGCGGTTGCCGGTCCAGTTGTGGAAGTATTCGTGGCCGACCACGCTCTCGATGTTGGCGTAGTCCACATCGGTGGCGGTGGCCGGGTTGGCCAACACGTACTTGGTGTTGAAGATGTTGAGGCCCTTGTTCTCCATGGCGCCCATATTGAAGTCGCTGGTGGCAACGATCATGAAGCGCTCCAGGTCCAGCGGCAGGCCAAAACGGGCTTCGTCCCAGGCCACCGAGGCCATGAGCGAGTTCATGGCGTGCTCGGTTTTGTCCAGATCGCCCGGGCGCACATACACCTGCAGCAAATGCTCTTTGCCCGCCAGCGAGCTGATGCGTTGTTCGCGGCACACCAATTGCCCGGCGACCAATGCAAATAGATAGGCCGGTTTTTTGTGTGGATCGACCCAGGTGGCATAGTGGCGCCCGTCGTCCAGATCGCCTTGCTCGACCAGGTTGCCGTTGGACAACAGCACCGGGTAGGCCGCTTTGTCAGCGCGTAAGGTCACGGTGTAACTGGCCATCACGTCCGGGCGGTCCAGAAAGTAGGTGATGCGCCTGAAGCCTTCGGCCTCGCACTGGGTGAAAAACGAGTCGTTGCTGACGTACAAGCCCATGAGCTTGGTGTTTTTGATGGGTGCGCAGGTGGTAAATATCTCCAGCGCAAAGGGCGCATTGCCCTCGGGCAGGTTCTCCAGCACCAGTTTGTCACCGTCCATCTTGAAGGACGTGCCAGCGCCATTGACCAGCACGCGCGCGAGATTGAGCTCTTCGCCGTCCAGACGCAGCGCTTGCACGGGCACGTCGGGATTGCGGCGGACCGTCATTTTGTTCAGCACGCGGGTTTTGGCCGGGTCCAGGTCAAACGCCAGGTCCACGGTGTCTATCCAGAACGCCGGGGGCATGTAGTCCCCGCGGCGAATGGTGGTGGCCGGTGCCTGGCCTTCGCGAAATGTCAACATCGGCAAACTCTCCTGTGGGTGGGGCCATTGTGGCCCTCTAGTGTTAAACGCCTTGCTTGAGCGAGGCTTGGATAAATGGGTCCAAATCCCCGTCCAGCACTTTTTGCGTGGCCGAGGT
>RFWA01000676.1 GCA_009922295.1 Betaproteobacteria bacterium | reverse complement strand
CTGGTGCTCGACGAGCCCACGGCCTCGCTGGATGTGTCGATCCAGGCCCAGATCATCGCCCTGCTGGAACAACTGCAGGCCGACCTGGGCCTGACCTACCTGTTTATCTCGCACGACCTGGGGCTGGTGCGCTACTTTTGCCACCGTATTGTGGTGATGTACCTGGGCCGCGTGGTCGAGATCCTGCCCGATCCGACCGCAGCGCCGCGCCACCCTTACACCCAGGCGCTGATGGAGAGCACTTTCGAGCCCGACCCGCGCCGACGCCGAACCGTGACCCTGTTGCACGGCGAAATTGCCGACGCCTTCAACTTGCCGGCCGGCTGCGCCTACGCGGCCCGCTGTCCACAGGCCACGCAACGCTGCCGCAGCGAGCGTCCGGCACTCATCCAGCCCGATGGCACGGACCAGGGCCACAGCCTGGCCTGTCACCACCCCCTGGGGTCCTGAAACACCGGCCAACCGGCCCCACACCTGCGAGGTAGCCCATGACCCGATTCCACGTACTCACCGCCGAGTTTCTGCACGAGACCAACACCTTCTGCAAACTACCCACCGACCTGGCGGTCTTTGCCGAACGCGGCTTGCTCTACGGGGCTGAGGCCGTCGCGGCGCGTCAAGACAACAACACGGAGCTCGGCGGTTTTCTGGAGGCTGGCTCCGCTTACAACTGGGACGTCACGCATGTGATCAGTGCCCACGCCCAGCCGGGCGGACTGGTCACGCGCGAGGCCTTTGACACACTCACCGACCCCATCGTGGCAGCGGCCAAGGCTAATTGCGACACGCTTGACGGCATCTTGCTCGGCTTGCATGGCGCCATGGTCACTGATTTTTGTGGCGACGGCGAGGGTGAACTGCTGCGCCGCTTGCGTGCCGTGGTCGGCCCTGACCTGCCGATTGGCATCACCCTGGACCCGCACGCCAATGTCAGCCGCGCCATGTGTGATCTGGCCCAGATCATCGTGTCATTCAAGACTTACCCGCACACCGACATGCGCCTCGCAGCACGGCATGCCGCCGACATCCTGCAGCGCACGATGCAAGGCGAGATCCACCCGGTCACCCTACGCGTGACCCGCCCCATGCTGGAAGAGGCCAACGGCGGGCGCACCGACATCGGGCCTATGGTTGACCGTTTGGCGCGGGCACGGGCCTATGAGCAGCAAGCCGATGTGTTCGCTGTCAGCATCAACGGCGCGTTCCCGCATGCCAATATCGCTGAGGTGGGCGCGAGCGTGACCGTGACCGCGCAAGGCGACATGGCCCGCCACGCGGTCTTCGCCAGTGAGCTGGCCGACGACATCTGGGCTCGCCGCCACGACGCCATCAACCAGTTCCATACCGTGGCGCAGGCGTCAGCGATCTGCAAGGCCTACCGCCCGGAGGGTCGCGGCCCGATCATCGTCGCCGACTATGCCGACAACCCGGGCGGCGGTACCTATGGCGACTCAACCAACCTGCTCAAGGCCATGCTGGACGCCGGCTTGCAAAACGCCTGTTTCGGGCCCATGGTCGACGCCCAAACCG
>RFWA01000675.1 GCA_009922295.1 Betaproteobacteria bacterium | reverse complement strand
GGGGCAACAGTTGCGCCAGTCGCAGCTGCCGCAGGGGCAGGTCAAGACGGTATCGGGCACTTTAGAGGCAACCATTGAGGCGATCCGGCTCACCGATGTGCAGGGTGAGCCTCTGGCTGTGGCATTTGTAGGCCAAGCCGTCAAGCTGACCCTGAGCGTCGCGGTCCATGCCGACTTGGACAGCCTGGTGCTGGGCTGCGGCATCAAGGACCGGCTGGGCCAGATGATGTTTGGCACCAACACCTACCACACGCACCAGATTCTTCACGGGGTCAAACGGGGTGAACGGCTCGAGTTCGAGGTGCAGTTTGACGCAAACCTGGGGGTGGGTAGCTACTCGGTGCATGCCTCACTGGTCCGAAACCACTCGCACATCGAAAAAAATTACCATTGGGTAGACGGTGGCCTGGTGTTTGAAGTACACAACCGTGACAAGTACGAGTTTGTAGGTTCCAGTTGGAATGAGATGACCTTCCAGATACGCACCGCCGCGGCTGGTACTGGTAAGGCCCGGCGAGCTACGGAAGATGGCGAGGCGCCGGATCGGCCCATGGTGGTTGTGGACGTTGGGTGCCGTTGGGGTTTCGCAGAAAAATTTGTCGGGCCAGACCGACTGTTTCAGGTGTACGGGTTTGACCCGGATGAGCAAGAGTGTGCGCGGCTACGGGAGCGTTATGCCAACCAAGCCGTGAACTTGGTGCCGATGGGCCTGGCCGGCACAGCGGGGCAACGTACCTTACATTTGACGCAAGAGCCCGCTTGCAGTTCTCTGCTGCCGCCAGACCCCGCCCTGACGGAGCGATACCCGGCCCTGGCCTGCGCCCGGCAGGTCTCGACTATGCAGGTTGAGACCACGACCCTGGATGTCTGGGCGGAGCAGCAAGGTGTGCACGCGGCAGATTACATCAAGATTGACACGCAGGGCACGGAGTTGGAGATCTTGAAAGGTGGGCGTCGACTTGTGCAAACGGCGCGTTGTCTGGAGGTGGAGGTGGAGTTCAACCCGATTTACCGGGGGCAGGCCTTGTTTGCGGAGTTGGACTTGTACCTGCGCAGCCAAGGCTTTGTCTTGTGGAAATTGAGTAACCAGGTGCACTACTCGAGCGACGGCGCGCCTGCATTGCTGGGCGCAGAGGATGCTGTTTTTTACGATGACGCACAACGGGTGAGCAGACCGGTTTTTGGCGGGCAACTGTATTGGGCCAACGCCCATTATGTGAATCAGTCCGTGCTTGACCCGCAGCACCTGCCCGCTGATCAGATGGCCCGCGACATCACCCTGTTTGAGACGCTGGGGATGCCGGATGTGGTGATAGCAAGCCGTCAATACTTGTCCAACGGTGGTGTCGAATGATCATTTCTTACGCGCAAAATTTTGAAGATGTCATGCTTTGGCGCGCGCTCAAGCACGTGGAGGCTGGTTTCTACATTGACGTAGGCGCCAATGACCCGAGCGTCGACTCCGTCACCCGGCTGTTTTACGAACAGGGTTGGCACGGCATCAATATTGAGCCCTTGAACAGTCATGTG
>RFWA01000674.1 GCA_009922295.1 Betaproteobacteria bacterium | reverse complement strand
GCTCGTCGTAGCAGCCGCGGGAGATGGCGCGGACTTCCGGCCAGCGCTCAAACGTCAGGCCGACGGTGGTGCCGCAGTTTGGGCAAAAGTGCACATAGACTTTTTTCTGGCTGCCGTCCGACACGTGCTCGTACCGACGCAGCTCGCCTTCATTGAACTGGACGGCATCCAACGGGAAAATCGATTCTGCAAAGAAGGACGTGCCAGTCACGCTTTGACAGAATGCGCAGTGGCAAGCGAAGGTTCGCACGGGCGGTTGGTTGGCACGGAATCGAACCTTGCCACAGAGGCAGCCCCCTTCAAGGATGACGGCCATGATGTCAGTGATGCGCTTCAACGTGCTTGGCAAAATTATTGAGGATGGCTTGCCACCCCTCACGCTGTAGTTCCACAGGGTTTTCGGTTTCGGCATCGAACGTGACGCGAACTGTGACACCGTTGGCGCCGGACATGAACTCGACCGTGCAAACCCGGTCTCCAAACGAATACTCAATCAATTCATGGAGCACGATCTTGGTGTACGTCCCCGCGAAGTCAAAGCCGAAGCTACCGTCTTTGGCCTCCATGCGCGATGAGAATACCCCGCCCACGCGCAGATCGACCGTGGATTTGGTGGTGTGCCAATCATCAGACGCCGCATTCCACTGCGTGATGTCGGCTGGCGTTGTGTAGGCGCTCCAGACTGTGCCGACTGGCGCCTTGATGCTGGTTTCAACAGTGATTTTCATAAGGTTGACTCTTGATGTCGTGGCGGATCAAACGGGTCATGGTGTCCGCTACCGCAGCAGACCCGCCGCCCCGGCCAGGCAGGCCAGGCCGGCCACCAGGGTCAGGCGGCGGCGTAGCGGCAGCCAGGCCAGCAGCTGGTAGTGCGGGTAGCGTCGCGTATCCACCAGTAGGCACAGCACCAGCAGCACGGCCAGGCCGAGCAGGCCCCCAGCCGGCGGCAGCAGCAGCGCCAGCCAGGCCAGCAGGCTGGGCGTCACGCCCCACAGGTAGGGCCCGGCGCCGGCGCCAGACTGGTCGCGCATGGCCAGGCCCCAGTGGATGGCGCCGAGAAAGCTGGCGATGGTGGCGCCATAGCCGGCCAGCGCGTGGCTGATGGCGCCTTGTTGTCCAGACGCTGGCCACCAGAGCGCTAGCGCCAGCACCACAAATGGGATCAACCCGCCGGCACCGAGCCAGGTGGCCCAGGCTGGGGGCGCGGTCGCCACAGGCGACGTCATGCCGGGTCAGGCGGCCCAGCGCCCGGCGTTTCGGCCGGGGCGGGCGCCGCGTCGCTCATGGTGGAAGGGGCGCACATGACGCTGCCGTTCCACTTTTGGCCGCACCAGCAGTAGCCTTCGGCATTGATCAAACAGGTACCGGTGCCGCAGCAGCGTTCGTCGTCTTCCATCGTGGGGTCTTTCACATCAAATGAATCGGCTTGATTGTCTCCAAACCCGGATGGTGTTGCCGGGGCCGGGGCAATGTCAAAATGGGCCATGGTAACGAACCCCGTCAACCCTAAAAAACTGCATTTGAGCAAATG
>RFWA01000673.1 GCA_009922295.1 Betaproteobacteria bacterium | reverse complement strand
CCAGCACGGTGAGAGTCCGTGCCAGGGTAAGCCAAGACCCTGTAGCCGAAGGTAACTGCGTCGCTGCGAGGCGGGGTGGAGAGCAACTGAAGGCGAACTGGCAGTCCGCAGGATGACGAACTCGATTCGGCGGTGTGTGGCGACGAGCCTGCTCATCTAAGGCGAAGTCCGAAATACGTCCGGTACGCTGGTTATGGCGTGTAAAGCGATGCCGGAGCACACAACGTGGTTGGAGGCGGAATGCTGGGAAGGTGTGGCGAGATAAGCGGGGAGACCTGCAGCCCGAGGTGACGGGTCGCAGGAGTCAGAGTCATCGTAGTAGCGCAGGGCTGCAAGAGCAAGGCAAGGCCAAACCGCAGTGGAAACGCTGTGCAGACGAGAAGTCTGGATAACCGGGGGTCTGCCCCCTTGAGCCTAAACCGTGCAGACGGCAGACCGAGAAGTGCGGAGTAGGAAAGCCGCACGAGCCAAGGGTGGCAGGAAGGTGGAGACGCAAAGTACGGAAGGTATGAAAGCATGAGCGAATCAGTGACAGTGCCAGAAAAGGCTAAACAAACTGAATCTGCCCCAAGCCAATGGGCGTGGGTGGATCGTGCTATCTGGACCGAGCGTATGTTGGCGGCGCTGGGTAACGGCGTCAAAGGACGTAAATGGTTCAGCCTGATCGACAAAGTCTATCGTGCAAGCACCCTGCAAGCCGCTTGGCAACAAGTCAAAGCGAACAGGGGGGCGGCCGGCATAGACCGGCAAAGCGTAGAAGGATTTGCGGCCAATGAACAGGTGTATTTGGGCGAACTGGCCAGAGACCTCGAACAAGGAACGTACAGGCCCCAGGCGGTGCGGCGGGTAGAAATACCCAAAGCGGGCGGTAAAACGCGACCCTTGGGCATCCCCACCGTCAAAGACCGGATCGTGCAGACGGCGGTCAAGCGGGTGATAGAGCCGATCTTTGAGAAAGAATTTCTGGACATAAGCTACGGATTCCGACCGGGCAGAGGCTGCAAAGACGCGCTGCGGGAAGTCGATGGACACCTGAGAGGGGGCTACACCCACGTGGTGGACGCTGACCTCAAAGGCTACTTTGACAGCATCCCGCACGACCTGCTTACAAAGAGAATCGAAGAGCACATCAGCGATGGTCGCCTGCTGCAACTGCTGGCGAACTGGCTGCAACAAGACATTGTTCAGGACATGCAAAGTTGGACACCAACGGCGGGCACCCCACAAGGGGCCGTCATCAGCCCGTTGCTGGCCAATCTGTACCTGCACCCCCTGGATGTAAAGATGTCAAAGTTGGGTTACCGCATGGTGCGCTACGCTGACGACTTTGTCATCCTGTGCCAAACCGCGTCACAAGCGCAGGCGGCACTGGAAGAGGTCAAAGCATGGGTGCAAGAAAACGGGCTGAGCCTGCACCCGGACAAAACCCACATCGGGGACTGTCTGGTCAAGGGACAAGGCTTTGAGTTTCTGGGCTACCGCTTCGAGGCAGGACGGCGCTGGGTAAGGGACAAAAGTCTCAAAGGCTTCA
>RFWA01000672.1 GCA_009922295.1 Betaproteobacteria bacterium | reverse complement strand
CACGCGCGCGGGCCTGCTCGGGGTTGGCGGCTTTCACGTCAAACGACAGTACCGCACCGCCCACGCCCGATTGCTGCGCCATGGCCAGCGCATGCTGCGGGTGGCTGGCCAGCCCGGGGTAATGCACCCGGCTCACGGCGGGGTGGTCTTGCAGCCACTGTGCCAGCGCCAGCGCCTGGTCAGACTGGGCGCGCATGCGCAGGTCCAGCGTTTCCAGGCCCTTGAGCACCACCCAGGCGTTGAAAGGCGCCAGCGACATGCCGCCGCTTTTAAGCACCGGCAAAAACTTCTCGGTGACCATCGCCTGGCTGGCGCACAGGGCACCCGCCATCACGCGGCCCTGGCCGTCCAGGTACTTGGTGCCCGAGTGCATGATGATGTCCGCCCCAAACAGCACCGGGCGCTGAAGCGCCGGCGTGGCAAAGCAGTTGTCCAGCGCCAGCAGGGCGCCGGCGTTGTGGGCAATATCGGCCAGCGCCTGGATGTCGCACACCTCGGTCAGGGGGTTGGTGGGGGTCTCGGCAAACAGCAACCGGGTGTTGCTGCGCATCGCGGCCTGCCAGGCGGCGGTGTCGGTTTGCGACACAAAGGTGGATTCCACGCCAAAGCGGGCCAGGTCGGTGCCAATGAGCCGGATGGTGGAGCCAAACATCGAGCGCGAGCACACGATGTGGTCACCCGCCTTTAGCAGCGCCAGGCACATCATCAAAATGGCGGACATGCCCGAGGCGGTGCCAATGGCGGCCTCGGTGCCTTCCAGCGCGGCCAGCCGCTGCTCGAAGCTGCTCACGGTGGGGTTGCCGTAGCGGCCGTAGGTGTAGCCTTCTTCCTCACCGGCAAAGCGGCGCGCTGCCGCCTCGGCCGTGGGTTGCACGTAGCCGCTGGTCAGGTACAGGGCTTCCGAATTCTCGCCGTACTGGCTGCGGGCCACGGCCTCGCGCACGGCCAGCGTGTCGCGGTGCAGAGGGCGGGGTGGTGTGGGCTGGGTCATGGCTCAGTCTTCATGGTTGGGCAGGGCCAGGCGCGAGTTGTCCTCCAGGGCCTCCTCGTGCTGGGGGCGGTCGGCATTGAGTCGGGCGATGTCGGTGGCGGTGATGTCGCCGGTCACGTACACGCCGTCAAAACACGAGGCGTCAAAGCCCGTGATCGCCGGGTTCAGCGAGCCGATGGCGCGCTTCATGGCGTCCACGTCTTGGTAGATCAGGGCGTCGCAGCCGATGATCTCGCGAATCTGCTCCACCGTGCGGTCGTGCGCCACCAGCTCATGGCTGGTGGGCATGTCGATGCCGTACACGTTGGGGTAGCGCACCGGCGGCGCAGCGCTGGCCATGTAGACCTTGCGGGCGCCGGCATCGCGTGCCATTTGCACGATCTCGCGGCTGGTGGTGCCGCGCACAATAGAGTCGTCCACCAGCAGCACATTACGGCCTTTGAACTCGCTGGCGATCACGTTGAGCTTTTGCCGCACAGATTTTTTGCGCACGGCCTGCCCCGGCATGATGAAGGTGCGCCCAACATAGCGGTTTTTAAC
>RFWA01000671.1 GCA_009922295.1 Betaproteobacteria bacterium | reverse complement strand
ATACGTGAAGGAAGAGGCTTTGCCCAGCGGGCAGCGCCTGACCGAGGTGCTGTCCCGCGCACCTGCCTCGCTGCGGGGCGTTCTGGGTGGCGCCGGCGGGCGTTACATCACCGACGAGCTTCGTCGCGGCGCCTGTGGCACCATGCCGGCCATTGAACTCGCGGAGGTGCATGTGCTGCTCTACGCGGCCCACCGGCGTGGCGACGCTGACGCGGTTCGCCAACTGTTCACGCGCATGCTCCCTGTGCTCAATATCCAGGCCGTATTTCGCTGGTCGCTGACCAAATATGTGTTGCAGCAGCGCGGGCTGATCCGGCACGCCGGCCAACGCACCGCCGGTCCGCTGCTCGACGCGCTGGACCAGCGGGATGTGGACGCCTTCATGGGCGACCTTGCCGACCTGCTCCTGCCAGAGTCCGTCCTGGCCGGGCTGCACCCGCCGCAGGGGAGTGCCCATGGCCCGGCTTGAGCTGCGCCAGGTCCGCAAGACCTTTGGTGACGCCACGGTCATTCACGGGCTCGACCTGGACGTCGCGCATGGCGAGTGCCGATGTCACCAACCACCAGCCGGCCAAGCGCGGCATTGCGATGGTGTTCCAGTCCTACGCGCTGTACCCGCATATGACGGTGGCGACCAACATGGGCTTCGGTCTGAAGATTGCCAAGGTGGCGCCGAGCGAGATCGCCGCCAAGGTGGCCGCCGCCGCCAAGACCCTGCAGATCGAGCACCTGCTGCAGCGCCGGCCCAAGGACCTCTCGGGCGGCCAACGCCAGCGGGTGGCGATCGGGCGCGCGATTGTGCGTGAGCCACGCATGTTCCTGTTCGATGAGCCGCTGTCCAACCTGGATGCTGCGCTGCGCGTGGAGATGCGCGTGGAGTTGGCCAAGATCAAGGCGCAGCTCAATACGACAGTCATCTATGTCACCCACGACCAGGTCGAGGCCATGACTCTGGCCGACAAGATTGTCGTGTTACGCGAGGGGCGCGTGGAGCAGGTCGGTCGCCCATTGGATCTCTATGCCCATCCCGCCAACCAGTTTGTCGCTGGCTTCATCGGCAGCCCGAAGATGAATTTCCTGCCGGTGCAGGCGGTGGCCTCCGGTGATGCGCTGTTGCGGGTGGCCCTCGAGGATGGCAGCCAGTTGCAGTGTGCCTGTAGCGAGTCGGTAGCGCCGGGAACCGCGTTGACCTTTGGGGTGCGGCCCGAGCACCTTCAGGTGGTGCCTGCGGCTGACGCCTTGCTGCGCGCCGAGGTGTTGGTGGCCGAGCGCCTGGGCGGCGAAACTTACTTCCACTTGCGCCTGGCAGGGCGAAGCGCTATCGCACGCGTCACCGGGGATTCTCGCGTGGCAGTTGGCGACGCCGTCGGCCTGGCCTTCGACCCGGCGCTGGCCCATGCCTTTGTCCCCGACGGCCGCCGGCTCGGCTGAACGATCATTTGCTTTTAACGATCCCGCTTACAACCCCAAGTGTCCATGCCCACCTTTCCCCTGATCCGTAGCGTCGAGTCCTTCATCATTTCCATCCCGCGCGATGTACCCTACCTGGGTCC
>RFWA01000068.1 GCA_009922295.1 Betaproteobacteria bacterium | reverse complement strand
TTTACTAGGGTCTTTCCCTAGGGGCGTATTTCTAGGTCGGCAGAGCTCAAACCGACTGGGGGGTCCAATTGAATACGTTGCGTTGCAGTATTTACGCCTTATCTACCTAAATCGCTCCCCTCCGGGCGGACGATATCAACGTATTGCGCCGCAGTGAAAACAGGCAGGCTCGCGTCCAATTAAGCCGAGGCCAAGGTCGCCTCACCCCGATCAGAAGCAAGCCTTGATAGCTGGCGCGGCAGTCGATTTTGTCAGGCGGCTATGTTTTTAAATGAAATCGTGCTCCAGACCCCGTGTTTATTGCGTAGTTTGCTATTAAAAAAGTAGTGATCATCGGCGTGATGCCAGTGGCTGTTCTGGCTGAGGCACTGAGTTAACTGGCCGCGGATCACCGGTCCAAGGTGCGATACTTCCCCGCCTAAATTTGATTTTTCCACGTGGTTTGGAGGTTTGCGATGAACAAAAAAATGCTTCTGCTGCTGGGCGCCCTGTTGGCTAGCGCTGGACTGACCGGATGGGCCCAAACCTACCCGACCAAGCCACTGCGCTTGGTGGTTCCATTCCCGCCCGGGGGTCTGATCGACAACATGGCGCGGCTGTTGGCGCCGCGCCTAGCGCAGGAGCTGGGGCAACCGGTGGTGATTGACAACAAGCCCGGTGCGGGTGGCAATATTGGCGCAGCTGAGGTGGCACGCGCTGCTGCTGATGGTTACACCCTGCTTATGGCGTCCCCGCCCTTGACCATCAGTCCAACGCTTTATAAGGTGTTGCCCTACAAGCCTGAGCAGATCGTTCCGGTGGCGCTGATGGGCCAGGTTCCCAATGTCCTGTTCGTCAAGCCCGGCAGCATTGGTAGCGTGCAACAGTTGCTTGAGAAAGCGCGTGCTCAGCCTGGGCGCCTTAACTACGCGTCTAACGGCAACGGCACCTCGTTACATCTGAGCGCCGAGCTGTTCAAGAGCAGCACCAACACCTTCATCACCCATATCCCCTACCGCGGCGCAGCTGCCGGCATCACTGCCGTTCTGGCGGGTGAAGTCGACATCATGTTTGACAACCTGCCCTCCGCCATCGGCCAGATTCAGGCCGGCACATTGAAGGCGCTTGCCGTCACGACCACCCGGCGCAGCAAGGCACTGCCGGATGTGCCCACCCTGGTGGAGTCGGGCATTGCTGACTTTGATGTGAGCGCCTGGTTCGGCCTGGCGGCGCCAGTTGGCACCCCAGCGGCCGTGATGATGCGACTCGAGCAGGCCTTGGACAAAGTGGGGCGACAGCCTGAGGTTACCGCGGCCATGCTGCGCCAGGGTGCTGAGCCGGCCTTCATGGACAGCAAGACGATGGCGACTTTCTGGGCTGCAGATGCCGCCAAATGGCAGCGTGTCGCTGCTTACGCCAGGATCACGCTGGATTAACACCCCTATTTGAAGAGACTGAAGAGACAACATGAGCTACAACGTAGGCGTGATTGGCCTGGGTGCCATGGGCAGCGGTATGGCGCGGTCGCTGCGTCGCCATGGTCATGCGGTGCGCGTGTTCGATGTGCGTGCCGAAGCCGCGCAGGCGTTTGCTGCTGAGGGCGGTATAGCCTGTGCAACGCTCACCGATTTGGCGCAGCAATGCCAGGTGATTGTTTCGGTGGTGGTGAACGCCGCCCAAACCGAGGCCGTGTTGTTTGGAGAGGGCGGCTGTGCGGCCGCCATGGCCCGGGGCAGCGTGTGGGTCATGTGCTCCACCGTTGATCCGAGCTGGTCGATGGCTCTGGAGGCGCGGCTCGCCGCTTTGGGTATTCTCTACATTGACGCGCCGATCTCCGGCGGTGCCGCCAAAGCCGCCAGCGGCGAGATGACCATGATGACCGCTGGTGTGCCTGCGGCGTACGCCGCTGTAGGCCCTTTGCTCGACGCCATGGCGGCCAAGGTCTACCGGCTGGGCGACTGCGCAGGGGCCGGCAGCAAGGTCAAAATCATCAACCAACTGTTGGCCGGCGTGCACATCGCCGCTGCCGCCGAGGCGATGGCACTGGGTCTGCGGGAAGGCGTGGACGCCGCCGCCCTGTATGAGGTGATCACCCACAGCGCGGGCAACAGCTGGATGTTCGAAAACCGCATGGCCCATGTGCTGGCGGGGGACTACACGCCCTTGTCGGCCGTCGATATTTTTGTGAAAGACCTGGGCCTGGTGCTGGACGTGGCCCGTGCCACCAAGTTCCCGCTGCCCCTCTCCAGCACCGCGCACCAGATGTTCATGCAGGCCTCCAGTGCCGGTTTTGCCCGCGAGGACGACAGTGCGGTCATCAAGATCTTCCCCGGCATTGACCTGCCGCAAAAGCCATGAAACCGATGGTTCTGGGCTGCATTGCCGACGACTTCACTGGCGCCACCGACCTAGCCAACAACCTGGTGCGCGGCGGCATGCGGGTCGTGCAAGCCATTGGGGTGCCGGCGCAGCCGCTTGATACGCAGGCTGACGCCGTGGTGGTGGCGCTCAAGTCGCGCACTCTGCCGGTGCACGATGCCATCGCCCAATCGCTGGCGGCTTTGCGTTGGCTGCAAGCCCAGGGGGCGCAGCAGATCTATTTCAAATACTGCTCCACCTTTGACAGCACGACACAAGGCAATATTGGCCCGGTGGCTGAGGCCCTGATGGCAGCCTTGGGCACCGATTTCACCATTGCCACCCCGGCTTTTCCGGACAACCACCGTACGGTGTTCAAAGGGCACCTGTTTGTGGGCGATGCCTTGCTGAATGAAAGCGGCATGCAAAACCACCCGCTCACCCCCATGAACGATGCCAATCTGGTGCGTGTTTTGCAAGGCCAATGCGCCGGCCAGGTGGGCTTGATCGACTACCGCGTTGTGGCGCAGGGCGGGGCAGCCATCCAGGCGCGCATCGCCCAACTGCGCAGCCAGGGTGTGCGCCTGGCCGTGGTAGATGCGATTTCCAACGACGACCTGATGCGCCTGGCGCCGGCCTTGAAAGGCATGCCGCTGGTCACGGCGGGATCCGGCGTGGCGATTGGTTTGCCTGGCAATTTCGGCCTGGCGCCCTCCAGCACCGCCAGCGCTTTGCCGCCCGCGGTCGGGCGGCAAGCGGTGGTCTCTGGCAGCTGCTCGCTGGCGACCAACCGGCAGGTGCAGGCCTTTATCCAGTCGGGCCGCCCGGCGCTGGCCATCGACCCCTTGCAGATCAGTGCCGGGCAGGCGGCGGGTGGCGATGTGGTGGCCGATGCCCTGGCCTGGGCCCAACCGCTGTTGGCGCAGGGGCCGGTGCTGGTCTACTCGTCGGCCGAGGCGCAGGCCGTCAAAGCGGTGCAGGAGCAGCTTGGTGCTGGAGCAGCAGGTGCGCTGGTGGAGCACACCCTGGCTTCGATCGCACGTGGTCTGGTGACTTTGGGCGTGCGCCAATTGGTGTTGGCCGGTGGCGAGACCTCGGGCGCCTGCGTGCAGGCCCTGAACATCAGCCAGCTGAAAATCGGTCCGCAAATAGACCCCGGTGTGCCCTGGTGCCACGCCCAGAGCGATGCCGCCGCTGGCGCGGGGCTGCACCTTACGCTCAAATCCGGCAACTTTGGCACGGATGATTTCTTCAGTAAAGCCTTTGAGCAGTTGGTATGACAGAGTCGCAAGCCCGTGACGAGATTTGCCGCGTAGGCCGCAGCCTGTTTGAGCGCGGTTACGTGCATGCCAGTGCTGGCAACATCAGCGTGCGGCTCGACGCGTCGGACGGTGGTGGCTTCCTGATCACCCCCACCGATGCCTGCCTGGGTTTTCTCGACCCGGCCCGGCTGGCCCGGCTGGACGCGCAGGGGCAGCAACTCAGCGGTGACCGCGCTAGTAAAACAATAGCGCTGCACCTCATGATCTATGGGGCTGCAGACCAATTTGACCCCAAAACCTGCTGCGTCATTCACACCCACAGCACACACTGCGTGGCCTTGAGCTTGCAGCCAACACTGGGTAGCGAGCCAGAATTGCTGCCGGCATTGACCCCTTACTTTGTGATGAAGGTGGGTCACGTGCCTCTGATTCCCTACCATCGCCCCGGCGACCCGGCAGCGGCCCGCTGCGTCGCCACAGCAATTGAAAATTATGGACGAGCCGGTAAACCGATCCGTGCTGTGATGTTGGCGCGACTGGGCCCCAACGTCTGGCACGACTCGCCTGCTGCTGCCATGGCTGCGCTGGAGGAGCTGGAAGAAACCGCCCGTTTGGTGCACCTGAGCCGGCTTGCGCCCTTGCCCCTGACCGAAGCCCACATCGAGGAACTGCGCCAGACCTTTGGCGCACGCTGGTGAGCCCCTGGCTCACCGACATTTAAATCCCCCGGAGCCCCTATGGAATTGAACATCAACGGCAAAAACATCAACACCGACGCCGACCCCAACATGCCGCTGCTGTGGTTGCTGCGCGATGAATTGAACATGACGGGCACCAAATTCGGCTGCGGTGTGGCGGCTTGTGGCGCCTGTACCGTGCACATTGACGGCCAGGCGGCGCGGTCCTGCGTCATGCCATTAGCCAGCTTGGCTGGCAAGAAGATTCTTACTATTGAGTCACTGGGCACGGCCGACAAGCCCAATGCCCTGCAAACGGCCTGGATTGCCGAGCAGGTGCCCCAATGCGGTTATTGCCAAAGCGGCATGCTGATGGCTGCCACGGCCCTGCTGGCGCGCAAACCCAAACCCAGTGACGCCGACATCGACGAGGCGATGACCAATATTTGCCGCTGCGGCACCTACCAGCGGGTGCGGGCAGCGATCCACCGCGCTGCTGGCACGGCCACCACGGCCTCCACGGGGCTAGCAGCATGAAGCGCCGCACCTGGCTACTGAGCGGCCTGGGCGCCACTGGCGCCCTGGTTGTGGGCTGGGGCGTATTGCCGGCCCGCTCGCGCCTGGGCACCCCGGCCATGATGTTGCCCACGCAAGGCGATGTGGCACTGAACGGATGGATCAAGGTCAGGGCCGATGGCGGCGTGACCTTGGCCATGCACCGTAGCGAGATGGGGCAGGGCATTCATTCGGCGCTGGCCATGCTAGTGGCCGAGGAGATGGACCTGCCGCTGGCCCGAATTGCCCTGGAGCAGGCGGGCATGGACTCGATTTATGGCAACGTGGCCATGTTCGTCGGCAGCCTGCCTTTTCACCCCATGGATTCGGAAGGCGACAAAAAACCATTGCTTGTGCAGACCGGTGAGTGGCTGGTGGGCAAGGTGGCCCGGGAGCTGGGCATCAACGCCACGGGCGGATCATCCAGCGTGGCAGATGCCTGGGCACCCTTGCGCCAGGCCGCTGCTACCGCGCGAGCCAGTTTGCTTGAGTCGGCTGCGGCCCAATGGCAAGTGGCGGCCTCAGACATCAAAGTAAAAGCCGGCATGCTGAGTCACGCCTCCGGCAAGTCTGGCCATTACGGCGAGTTTGCCAAGGCGGCGGCAGGCCGCACCCCCACGGCGGTTGTGCTCAAAGACCCCAGCCAATGGACCCTGATCGGCCAACCGGCACTGCGTACCGACGTGCCATCCAAGACCAATGGCACGGCGCGTTTTGGCATCGATGTGCGGTTGCCGGGCATGCTGTTTGCGTCACTGCGCCAGGCGCCCATGTTGGGTGGCGCAGTGCAATCGGTGGACGACAAGGCCGCGCTCGCCATGCCGGGGATTGAACGGGTGGTGCCACTTACCCCGGTCGCTGGTTCCAGCGCCGGCTTTGCAGTGGTGGGAAAAACCACCTGGCACACCCAGCAGGCGGCCCTGGCCCTGCAGGTGCAATGGGCCCAACGCGGGCAAGGCGGTTTGGACACAGAGCGAATCAAAGCCGAGTTGACCAGCCAATTGACATCGGAAAAAGGTTTTGCATTTCACGACAGAGGATCGGTTGACAAGGCCGAGGCCGGCGCGGCCCGGCTGGTCGAGGCTCAGTACCACGCACCTTACCTGGCGCACGCCACCATGGAGCCGATGAACTGCACCGCCCAAGTCAAGGGCGGCCAGGTTGAGGTTTGGGCGCCGACCCAGGTGCCGGGCATGGCGCGGGCTGTGGCCGCCCAGGTCGCGGGGGCGAACATTGACCAGGTGACCGTGCACGTGACCCAGCTCGGGGGGGGCTTTGGCCGCCGGCTTGAGGTGGATTATGTGGCGCAGGCGGTTCAGGTGGCGATGGCCTGCGCCGGCAAACCTGTGCAATTGACCTGGTCTCGCGAAGAGGACACCACGCATGATTTTTACCGTCCCATGCACGTGGCCCAGCTGCGCGCAGCCGTAACCGCCCAGGGGACGGTAGACAGCCTGCGCATTAAATCTGCGGGCGATGCCATCACACCGCGCTGGATGGCACGCGGCCTGCCGGCGCTCTCCGGACCAGTGGATACACCGGACAAAACCACCTCGGAGGGCCTGTTTGACTTGCCCTATGGTTTTGTTCACCAGCACATGTCGCACGTGGCCACCCAAATGGGGGTTCCGGTCGGGTTTTGGCGCTCGGTCGGCCACTCTCACAACGCGTTTTTCTCTGAGAGTTTCATCGATGAGCTGGCCCACGAGACCCAGCAAGACCCACTGGCGTTTAGAGCCAACTGGCTGGCCCAGGCACCGCGCCATCTTGCTGTGCTGAAAATGGCCGCCGACAAAGCCCAGTGGGGCAGCGCATTACCGACAGGTCAGGCCCGGGGGATCGCCTTGCACGAGTCTTTTGGCTCCATCGTGGCGCAGGTGGTCGAGGTGTCTTTGCACAATGGGGCACCGCGGGTGCACAGGGTGGTGTGCGCCATTGACTGCGGCACCGTGATCAACCCCAACACGGTGGCCCAGCAGATGGAGAGTTCAGTGGTATTTGGCTTGAGTGCGGCGCTCTATGGCCGAATTGACATCAAGGCCGGCGAAGTGCAGCAAAACAACTTTCCAAGCTACCCAATGGTCCAACTGGCGCAGGCGCCGTTCGTGCAAACCTGGATTGTCCCCAGCACCCGGGCGCCCTCAGGCGTTGGCGAGCCGGGCTTGCCGCCTTTGGCGCCGGCCTTGGGCAACGCCTTGTTCGCTCTTACCGGCAAGCGCCAGCGCTCACTGCCGCTGCAGGCTTGAACTTGCCATTGGCCAAAGGCGCGGAGCTCAGCGGTCAGGTCGAGGTGTCCCTTCGAGAGTCTCGGCCTCCGGGGATTTACTCTTGACTGCGGTCAAGAAATCGCTAATCATCTTTCCCAAGTGTGTTTGGTCTATGTCTATGTCATTTAATTGAGGAAAGTTGCGCATGCTGTCTTTAAACGTCAATGGTCGGGACCATCAGGTCGATGTCGAGCCCGAGATGCCCCTGTTGTGGGTTTTACGCGAGCAGTTGGGGCTGACTGGCACCAAGTTTGGCTGCGGTATCGCCCAGTGCGGGGCCTGCACCGTCCACCTGGACGGGCAGCCGGTGCGCTCTTGCTCCTACCCGGCATCGGTCGCCGAGGGCCGCAAGGTGGTCACTATCGAGGGGTTGTCCGCAACGTCCTCGCACCCGGTGCAGATGGCCTGGAAGGCGCTCGACGTGCCGCAGTGCGGATATTGCCAGTCCGGCCAGATTTTGGCGGCCGCCGCCCTCCTGGAAGCCAAACCAAGACCAACCGATGCTGACATCGATGAAGTCATGACCAACATCTGCCGTTGTGGCACGTACCAGCGCATCCGGGCTGCCATCCATTTGGCAGCTGGCACTGGGAAAGGTGTGGGCTCGGTCATTCACATGGCGGGTCTCAATGCTGACCAAGCTTGTGTTGCCGGTTGCGAACTGGCATCGGGAGCCAAGGCATGAGCGCCCCCGCCCTGGTCAGGGGTCTGACACGGCGCCATTTTGTGGTGGGCGCTGGCGAATGCCTGGGTCGTGGTCCAACCCGACGATACCTGTGTGGTGCGGGTGGCGCGGGCCGAGATGGGGCAGGGCACCCACACCGGTCTGGCGCAATTGGTGGCCGAAGAGCTTGAGTGTGATTGGGCCAAGGTAGTCACCCAAACTGTCACGCCAGCGCAAAATCTGGCCCGTAAGCGGGTCTGGCGTGACATGTCCACTGGCGGCAGCCGGGGCATTCGCAGCTCGCAGGACTACGTGCGAGAGGGTGGTGCTGCGGCCCGCATCATGTTGCTGCAAGCAGCTGCGGCTGAATGGGGCGTTGCCGCTTCTGAGCTGCGGGTTGACAAAGGTGTGATCGAGCACAGTGCCAGCGGCCGTAAGCTGCGGTACGGGCAGGTCGCAGCCGCTGCAGCCAAGCTGACGCCGCCAGACGTCAAAACCATTGTGCTCAAGCAGCCCAAAGACTGGAAGATCGCGGGCAAGCCCATGAAGCGGGTTGACACGGCGGGCAAGGTCAATGGCCAGGTCAATTACGGCATTGACACTCAGTTGCCGGGTATGCAGTACGCAGCCATCATGGACTGCCCCGTGTTTGGCGGCAAGTTGGTGAGCTTTGACGCTGCTGCCATCAGCGCCCGTCGTGGCATCAAGGCCGTGGTCCGGGTCGATGGCAGCACTGTGGCGGTGGTGGCCGATAGCTGGTGGCGTGCCAAGATGGCATTGCAAGATCTGCCCATCGTTTGGGACGAGGGTGAACATGCCCAGGAGTCCAGCGCCCAAGGCCATCGCCGCCGCCAGCCGCCGCGTCGAGGCGGTCTACGGCACGCCTTTTGTGTCCCATGCCTGCATGGAGCCCATGAACTGCACCGCCCGTATCACGGCAGATCGTGCCGAGGTCTGGGTGTCTAGCCAGAACGCTGAGGCGGCCCTGGCAGTGGTGTCCAGCGTGTCGGGCCTGCCGCTGGATAAATGTGAGGCGTACAACCCGCCGCTGGGTGGCGGCTTTGGTCGGCGTGGCGGCGCGCAAGATTACGTGCGCCAGGCGGCAGCGATTGCCAAGCAGTTTCCGGGCGTGCCGATCAAGCTGATCTGGAGCCGCGAGGAAGACATGACGCACGACTTTTTCCGGCCCATTGGCTGGTGCAAGTTGGAAGCTGGTCTCAGCGACAAAGGTGAGTTGGATGCGCTGCGGTTGCGCGTGAGTGGCCAGTCCATCAACGCGTTTTCGTCGCCGCACAACATCAGCAATGGTCGTGACCGGCGCCAGTTGCAGGGCTACTACCAGGAGGCTGGCGATGCGCAGCTGGGCTACACCGTGCCTAACCTGATGGTCGAATACGCCATGCGCAACACGCACGTCCCGGTTGGCGCTTGGCGTGGCGTCAACACCAACCAAAATGGCATTTACCTTGAGTGCTTCATGGACGAGGTGGCGCGCGCCGCCGGGCGAGACCCGCTGGAATTCCGCCGTACATTGATGGCCAATCACCCCAAGCATCTGGCTGTGCTCAACGCTGCGGCCGACAAGGCTGGTTGGGGCAAGCCGCTCCCTGAGGGCGTTTTTCGTGGCATCGCCCAGTTCATGGGTTACGGCAGTTACACCGCCGGCGTGGCTGAGGTGTCCGTGCAGGGCAATGATGTCAAAGTACACCGGGTGGTGTTGGCCACCAATTGTGGCCACCCGCTCAACCCGGACCAGATTGCGGCGCAGGTAGAAGGCTCGGTGGCCTATGGCATGGACTCTTTGCAGAGTGAATCGACGGTGCTCAACGGCCGCATCACTGAGAAGAACTTTGACACCTACCCGATTGCGCGCATGTTCCAGATGCCGAAGGTGGAAACCGTGATTGCGCCGACCTATGATTTCTGGGGCGGCGTGGGTGAGCCGACCATTTGTGTGGTGGCGCCTTGCATCATGAACGCCATTTCAGCGGCGCGCGGCAAGCCGGTTCGGCAGCTGCCCTTGCAGCGCGAAGGCCTGCGCATTGTTTGACGCGTTGCATGTCTGCTGATTGGGTACCCAAGGCGCGACTGACCGCACTGGCGATCGTCTTAGGCCTGCTGCAAGGCGCCGTGTTTGGTCAGAGTATGGGCTTGTCTGATGCCGCGCAGCGGGGTCAGCAGTTGCTACTACAACGCCAGGAGTCTGGCTGCGTGTTGTGTCACCGCATT
>RFWA01000670.1 GCA_009922295.1 Betaproteobacteria bacterium | reverse complement strand
GTGCCGTAGGGCGTGATGCCAAACTCCGCGCCCGCGGTGTGGATGGCTTCCCAAACCTGTAAACCATCGGCGGCAGGCACGTTCACCTCATAGCTGCGTTCGCCAGAAAAACTGATGCGCATGACCCGGGCCTTGACGCCCGCCACGGTACCCTCGCGCCAGGACATGAACGGAAACGCCGTGTCATCAAAGTCAATGTCGGTGCACAGTTTGCGCAATACGTCGCGCCCCTTGGCACCGACTACTGCCGTGGTGGCCCAGTGGTCAGTCACCGTGGTCAGGTAGACCCTCAGGTGCGGCCACTCGGTTTGCAGCCAGCGCTCCATCCAGGCCAGCACCCGCGCCGCGCCACCGGTGGTGGTGTGCATCAGGAAATGGTTCTCGGCCAGCCGCACGGTAACGCCGTCGTCAAACACCATGCCGTTTTCGTCGAGCATGAGGCCGTAGCGGCATTTGCCCACTTCCAGCTTGGACCAGGCGTTGCTGTACAGCCAGTTGAGCAACACAGCGGCGTCAGGCCCCTGAATATCAATCTTGCCCAGCGTCGATGCATCCAGCGTGCCGACACTGCGGCGCACCGCCAGCACCTCGCGTGCCACGGCGGCGTGCAGGTCTTCGCCAGCCTGCGGGTAGTACCAAGGCCGCTTCCACTGCCCGACATCCTCAAACAGCGCGCCATGGCTGGCATGCCAGTCATGGATGGCGGTGGTGCGGATCGGGTCAAACAGGTCGCCCAGCTCATGGCCAGCCACCAGGCCGAACGTGACCGGCGTGTAGTTGGGCCGGAAGGTGGTGGTGCCGACCTCGGGGATGGTGCGGCCCAGCACCTGGGCCGCTATGCCCATGCCATTGATGTTGCCGGTCTTGCCCTGGTCGGTCCCAAAACCCATGGCGGTGTAACGCTTGACGTGTTCGATGGATTCAAAGCCCTCGCGCACCGCCAGGTGAATGTCGCTGGCGCCAACATCGTTCTGGAAGTCGACAAACTTTTTTGGCGCCCGGCTGGTGGGCTTGGGGTGGGGCACTTCCCACAGTTTGCGCAAGGCGCCGGGTTCCAGAGTTGGGGTCTGCGGTGACGCGACGACGGGGGCAGCCAAGCCTGCGGCAAGCACAGCGGCCAAGCCTGCTGCGGTGCCATCTTGAGCGCAGTCGGACAGGTTCATGGGTTGACGGCAGTTGCCGGCGGAACGCTGGGCCTGCATCGCCGGACCTGGCAGAAAGCAGGCCAGCGTATCACTCCAGACTACTTTGCTGCTGGACTGGCAATGGAGGTGGATGACCGGGCTGAAACCGCCCGAAACAGCCAGCAGGTCGCAGGGCAGGGTGGCCGCGCCACCTTCGAGCTGGCCTTGGCCATCAAGCCGATGGATGTGCACACCGCGCACCGCCCTACCACCGCGCACTTCCACCACCACATGACCAGCCAAAATCGGCAGGCCCAAGCTGCGCGCCCGTTCACTGAGCGCGCCATCGGCCACGGCTCTGGCGTCCACCACCGTCACCGACGCACCGGCTTGGTGCAAAGCCAGTGCCGCGTCGTAGGCGCTGTCGTTGT
>RFWA01000669.1 GCA_009922295.1 Betaproteobacteria bacterium | reverse complement strand
ACCGCATGTTTACCAGCCGCGCCGAGTTCCGCCTGCAGCTGCGCGAGGACAACGCCGACGCGCGCCTGACCGGCGTTGGTCGACAACTCGGCCTGGTCGATGATGTGCGCTGGGACGCTTTTTGCCGCAAGCAAGACGCTGTTTCACGTGAAACCGAGCGCCTGCGCAGCCTGTGGGTCAGCCCGAAAAACCTGGCCACCGAGGAAGCGCAGCGCGTTTTTGGCAAAGCCCTGGAGCATGAATACAGCCTGGCCGATTTGCTGCGCCGCCCCGAAGTGGGCTACGCCGACCTGATGGGCCTGGCCGGCGGCCGCTTTGCCAACCCCGACCTGCCGGTGCAGCCCGAGGCAGAGCAGGGCGCGGGCGCGCCCAATATGTTTGTGCCCACGGTGATCGAGCAGGTGGAAATTGCCATCAAGTACGCTGGCTATATCGACCGGCAAATTGAGGACGTGGGCCGCGCCGCGCATTACGAAAACCTGCGCCTGCCCGAGTCGCTGGACTATATGCAGGTCTCGGCCCTGAGCATCGAGGCGCGCCAGCGCCTGAACAAACACCGGCCCGAGACCTTGGGCCAGGCCTCGCGCATGTCGGGCATCACGCCGGCGAGCATCTCGCTCTTGCTCATCCACCTGAAAAAAGGCAATTTTCGTGAGTTCGCCGGTAAGCTGCCGGCCCCGGCCCTGGCCTCGGCTCCGGTCAGCAGCGCGGCCGAGGCAGCGCAGTGAACCAAAGCCTGGCCGATGGCCTAGGTGATGGCTTGGCCGCGCTGGGCCTGGCGCTCAGCGCAGACCAGCAAAACGCCTTGCTGGCCTATCTGGCGCTTTTGCAAAAGTGGAACCAGGTCTACAACCTGACTGCCGTGCGCGAGCCCCAAGCCATGCTCAGCCACCACCTGCTCGACAGCCTGGCCGTCGTTGCGCCCCTGCAGGCGCAGATGCAAGAGCTGGCCCCCGCCGCGCCGCTGCGTCTGCTCGATGTCGGCTCGGGCGCTGGCTTGCCCGGCGTGGTGCTGGCCATTTGCCTGCCCGATTTGCAAGTGGACTGCGTGGACACCGTGGCCAAGAAGGCCTCGTTCATCCAACAAGTGGCGCTGAGTTTGGGCTTGCCCAATCTGCGCGGCCTGCACGCGCGGGTCGAGCGTATCGAGCCGGGTTACCAACTGGTCAGCGCCCGGGCGTTTTCCTCGCTGCCGGACTTGGTGCAGGGCTCGGACGCAGCGCTCTTGCCCGGCGGCATCTGGATGGCCATGAAAGGCAAAACCCCTACCGAAGAGATGCAGGCCTTGCCGCCGTCGGTGCAGGTGTTTCACGTGGAACCGCTCACCGTTCCGGGCCTGGACGCCCAGCGCTGCATCGTCTGGATGCGCCGCGCCGACGCCTAGGCGCCCTCTAAACCGCCCGCGAACCCGGCCCAAGGTGGCCCTGTTTCACGTGAAACAGACGATCACGTAAACTCGCGCTCTTGTTGCTTTGGGGTTCTTGATGCTTGGCGTCACCGATTACGGTACTTTTGTGGTGACCATTTTGGTCTTTTTGCTGATTCCCGGCCCGGGCAACC
>RFWA01000668.1 GCA_009922295.1 Betaproteobacteria bacterium | reverse complement strand
CGGTCTGTGGGTGCCGCAGAACGTGGCTTTCTCTGATCTGCCGGCACGCTATGGCTATTGCACTAGCCCGAAAATGCTACAAAAAAAGTAGCTGTACACTTAGATTTGACGGGGCTTACGGGCCAAAACCCATAAAAAAGCCGGTCCAGCACCGGCTTTTTGTAGGCGCTGTGCGCGGCGCTTTACTTGGCTGGCTCTGCGGCTGGGGCTGCTTTGGGCTCGTCGAACTTGCCGCCGCCAGCATTGGCCATGTAAACCACGGCCCGGCCGATCTCAAGTGTTTCAAGGTCTCCACCGCCTTGCGCACCCATAGCACCTTTGCCCTTAACGGCCGAAGTCAGCAAGGCCTCGTAGCCGGTCTTGACGCGTGGCGCCCAAGCCGCAGCATCGCCAAATTTGGGTGCACCGGCTGCACCGGACGTGTGGCAAGCAGTGCACTGGGCCTTGAACACCTCTTCGCCGGTCTTGAGCTGGCGATTGGCATCACGTATTTCCACGACGCCGATTTTTTGGATTCGCGCTGCAGTGGCTTTTTCCATGTTGACAGCGCCGGCAGCGGGCTTTTTATCAGAAGTGACAAAGTAGACCAAGCCGATGATGGCGAAAACGGGGACCACAAACGAGAAGAAAACGGCCAACAACAGCTGTTTTGGGTTTTTGACGGGACCGGTGTGGTCCTCTTCGTGCGCATTGGCTTGGCTGTTGTCGCTCATGGTGTCCTCAAAAAAATCCGCTACCCGGAATCAGCCCGTGATTATAGCCGCCGCCCCTCTGAAAGCACCTACAATCAAACCCTTGAGTTGCGGCTGTAGCTCAGTGGATAGAGTATTGGCCTCCGAAGCCAAGGGTCGTGGGTTCGATCCCCGCCAGCCGCACCAATTAAGGCTTTTCCAGTGAGTGATTATTCACATTGCTGCTTGGTTGCCAATCGAAAATGCGTCAGCAAGACGATGCCGTTGTTGGCGTCAGCGCGAACAGCTAGACCTTTTGCCCCCAGAACTGGTGCGACGCCCAGTGTCGTCGGCTCAGGCAGTGTCGAGGCCGCGTAACCTTCCTGCATCGAGTTCGGTCAGCAGAACGCCCAGGGCCTGCGCGTTCTGCGTGTCGGTAGCGCTGTCCAGGGCATCTTGCAGCACATCGCGAATATGGTCACCCGTAACAAGTTCCATATCCCAGTCGGGAAACAGGCGTTCACGGACATCTTCCACCTCACTCAGCAGCACGATGCTGTCATGGCGGCGGTCGGCGCGCAGTCGCGACATCAGCGCCGTGACGTTGTCTCGTGGGCCCTCCAGCCACTGGAAAAAGATGCCGCTGCCGAAGACCAACATGCCCGTCACGCCATACTCAGGGTTCCAGCGGCGCGCGGTGGCGATGATGCGCTGTACAGCGGCTTCGTCCACCTCGGGGGTGGCGCGACTGCAATAAACCACGTTGTAAAGCGCCGGGAAGGCGGGGCCGAAACCTGGCTCGTCGCCATGGAGATGAAGAAGTGCGGTCATGTATAAATCCTTAGGCGGAGTATGCGGTACAAATCAACCGCGCGTCTGCCGCCTCGGG
>RFWA01000667.1 GCA_009922295.1 Betaproteobacteria bacterium | reverse complement strand
GCGCAAGGCGCCACGCTGCTGCTTGAAAAGCACCCGCAGTGGCCGGACAGCTTCAGCGGCGGCGCGAATCGGGCCGGCGTGCAATCCCGAATTTCGGGTGAGCTGGAGTCTGAGGACTTCAGCCTTGAAGAGTCGGCTGATGGTGTCGAGGTGGCCGCCGTCTGGCAAGGCACCGTGCTGGGAGGCTCATGTGGACAGGAGATTCGCGGCACATGGAACAGCGCGACAAACAGAACGCTTTACCCCTTCGTGATGCGCAAATTGCCGGGCTGACCCCAGCATTGGAGAACTGTGTGAAAAAGCCCTTGGCTGCCGCGACGAACGACTGGTTGGCTGACACCCACCAGCCCGAAAACCTGTCGCATGAATTGTGCGACTACAACCTGTACACCGAGGATGCGGCCCTCACTGCCGCTGTGATCCGTGAAGGGGGGCACTGGGGCGCCGCTGCCCTGAGCGCCTTTGGGCAAGCCTGTGGGACGGCGGACTATCTCGCGCTGGGTCGACAGGCCAACCAGTACCGGCCCGAGCTCGATACCCACGATCGCTTTGGGCGTCGCACCGATCAGGTGAATTTTCACCCGGCGTACCACCAGCTGATGGACACCGCGATCCGCCATGGCTTGCATGCCTCGCCCTGGACCGAACCCGGCCCAGGCGCCCATGTGGTGCGGGCTGCGCACACCTACCTGCATACCCAGGTCGAGGCGGGGCATGGCTGTCCGATCACCATGACCTTTGCGGCCCTCCCCACCCTAAGGCTGCAGCCTGAATTGGCCCAGCTTTGGGAGCCAGGCATCACCGCACGGCACTATGACCCCCGTAATGTACCCATGGCGCAGAAACAAGGCCTGACGATCGGCATGGCCATGACCGAGAAGCAGGGTGGCTCAGACGTTCGGGCCAACAGCACCCGTGCCTACCCGCTGGGCCGTGACGGCGCGGGTGATGCCTATGAGCTGGTCGGTCACAAATACTTCGTCTCTGCGCCCATGTGCGATGCCTTCCTGGTGCTGGCACAGGCCCCTGGTGGCCTGACCTGCTTCCTGTTGCCGCGCTGGCGCCCCGACGGCAGCAAGAACCCCCTGCAAGTGCTGCGCCTGAAAAACAAGATGGGTAATGTGGCCAACGCCTCCAGCGAAACCGAGTTGCGCGGCGCACTGGCCTGGCGGGTGGGGGAGGAGGGGCGTGGCGTGCCCACCATCATTGAGATGGTCAGCCTGACCCGGTTTGATTGCATGCTGGGCTCGAGCGCCGGGATGCGCATGGCGGTATCGCAGGCGCTGCACCACTGCGCCCACCGTGCGGCCTTTGGTGCCAAGCTGAACCAGCAAGCCCTGATGCAAAACGTGCTGGCTGACCTGGCGCTGGAGAGCGAGGCTGCCATGACGCTGTCGCTGCGTATGGCGCGCGCTCTGGATCAGCGCGGACAGCCTCATGAAGACCTGTTGGTGCGCCTGGTCACGGCGGTAGGCAAGTACTGGATCTGCAAACGCACGCCGCAGCACGCCTATGAGGCGATGGAGTGCATTGGTGGCAGCGGCGTCATGGAAGACAGCA
>RFWA01000666.1 GCA_009922295.1 Betaproteobacteria bacterium | reverse complement strand
AGATCGGGGCCAAGCTCTGCGGCCAGCGCGGCGCCACGGTCGTGCAGCACATCGCTGATCACCACCCGCGCACCTGCCGCCAGCAGGGCGCGGGCAAAGGCTTCGCCCAGGCCACGCGCGCCGCCAGTGACCAGCACGCGCCGGCCCGCCAGATGGATCTCAGGGTTCGTGGACGCGTGCATCGGACTCAAGCCGAACGGCTGTCGGGACCGGGCAGGTAGTGCAAGACGCGGCGCTCAGCCAGTACCACGGCGTAATAGGCGGCTATGCCAATCACGGTCAGCGCGCCGATGACCACAAACACGGCGGCGGTGTTGCCCTGCCCCTCAAAAAACACCAGCATATAGCCCAGGCCCATGTTGCCGCCCACCAGCTCACCGACCACCACGCCAATCACCGCCAGTGTGCTGGCAATGCGCAAACCCGAGAACAACGCCGGCAGCGTGGTGGGGTATTCAATGTTGCGGAACACCTGCCAGCGCGTGGCCGAGAACGAGCGGGCCAGGTTGACCATGTCGGCGTCGACCGTGCGCATGGCCGACAGCACATTGATCAGCACGGGGAAAAAAACAATCAGCACCGCCACCAGGATCTTGGGGTAGATGGTGTAGCCCAACCACATCACAAACAGGGGCGCAAAGGCCACCTTGGGCGCAATTTGCAGCGCCAGCAGGTAGGGCGACAGCACCGCCTCAACCCTCGGCCACAGCCCCAAGGCATAGCCAATGATGGCGCCCAGCAGAGCGCCCAGGACAAAGCCGATCACCACCTCCAGCGCCGTGATGCCAGCGTGCCAGAGCAGGCGTTCGGTCTGCCAGATGCGCATCGCCTCAGCACCCACCCGTGTGGGCGGCGGAAGGACGAACTCAGGCACCCCGACCAGCCCGGGCATAAATTGCCAGGCCAGCAGGAACAGCGCCAACACGGCCAGGCTCCAGCCGGTGGTGACAAGGCCTTCGTTCTGCGGGCTCATGGCGTTGTCGGCTCAGGCCGGCTCACTTGCCCAGCACGAACTGGTTGGTGAACAAATCGCTGAGCGCAGCTTCTTTGGGGACGATGCCATTGGCCACATAAAACTTTTGCAACTCGCTCAGGCGGGCCTCGTCCATCAGACCGGGCACCTTCTGGCTTTCATAAACGTACTCGTTGTACATCTCGAAGGCTTTCTGGATCGAAGCCTCTTTGCCCTTGTGCATCGGCACATGGTTGACATAGGCCAGGGTGGCGGCTTTGGGGTCAGCCATGATGTCCTTCATGCCCTTGAGTGTGGCGCGCACCAGCTTCTGGATCAGTTGCGGGTTCTTTTGGATGGTGTCGTCAGAGGCCAGAATGGCCTGAGCCATGCTCTTGAAATAGGTGTCTGCCGGCTGGATGTTGACCTGCGCCCCGGCGTCCATGGCGCTGACCGTCCACTCGGGGACGCCGGCCATGGCACTGGCCTTCTTGCTGGCAAACTGCTGCCAGACGCCGGCCGGGCCGGCGGCCTGGATATTGACGTCATTCTTGGTCAGGCCAACTTTGGCCATCATGCCCAACAGCGCGTAGTAGGTGGTGTCGGTA
>RFWA01000665.1 GCA_009922295.1 Betaproteobacteria bacterium | reverse complement strand
CAAGACACCATCGCGTCACGGTGAAGCGGCCGGCGACGACGCCCGTGAGATTGCCTTCACCCCCGAGCGCGTCTTGATGCAAGACCTCACTGGCGTACCCGCCGTGGTTGACCTGGCCGCCATGCGCGATGCCATCATCGCCCTCGGTGGCGATGCCGAGAAGATCAACCCCCTCGTACCCGTCGAGTTGGTCATCGACCACTCCGTCATCCTGGAGCGCACCGGCACGGCCGAGAGCTACGAAGAGAACGTCGCCATTGAGTACGAGCGCAACCGTGAGCGTTACGAATTCTTGAAGTGGGCCCAGAGCTCCTTCCGCAACTTCCGCGTCGTACCTCCGGGCATGGGTATCTGCCACCAGGTCAACCTGGAGCACCTCGCTCGCGTGGTCTTTAACACCGACGGCGTGGCCTACCTCGACACCGTGGTCGGCACCGACTCGCACACGACCATGATCAACGGACTCGGCGTTCTTGGTTGGGGTGTTGGTGGCATTGAGGCCGAGGCCGCCATGCTCGGCCAGCCCACCTCGATGTTGATCCCACCCGTCGTGGGACTCCGTCTGATCAACGCCACTCGCGAAGGGGTAACGGCCACGGACGTTGTCCTCACCATCACCGAACTGCTGCGTAAGCACGGTGTGGTCGGCAAGTTCGTCGAAGCGTACGGACCGGGTATCTCGGCCCTGTCGCTCGAGACGCGCGCCACCATTGGCAACATGGGTCCCGAGTACGGCGCCACCTGTGCCATCTTCCCTATCGACCAGGTCACCCTGGACTACCTAAAGTTCACCGGTCGCCCCGCCGCGCAACTCGCGCTCGTCGAGACCTACGCCAAGGCCCAGGGCATCTGGCACGACGCCACTAGCCCCGAGCCAATCTTCTCGGAGTACGTAGAGCTCGACCTCTCGACCGTGGAGCCCAGCTTGGCTGGACCGAAGCGTCCCCAAGACCGCGTCCGTCTCGGTGGCACCCGTGAAGCCTTCCGCACTGCCCTCGGTCGCGACCCCAAGGAAGTGCACGGCACCGACGCCGCGGCCACACTGCGCGATGGCGCTGTCACCGTGGCCGCCATTACGTCCTGCACCAACACCTCGAACCCCAGCGTCTTGGTCGCCGCCGGACTGGTCGCAAAGCGGGCCGTAGAAAAGGGCCTGACCGTTAAGCCCTGGGTCAAGACCTCACTCGCTCCGGGAAGTCGGGTGGTCACGGACTACCTCGACCGAGCCAATCTCTCCAAACCCCTCGATGACTTGGGTTTCTACCTCGCCGGCTACGGCTGCACCACGTGCATTGGTAACACGGGACCACTCCTCGATGGCGTCAGTGATGCCGTGAACGAACACGATCTCTCTGTTGTTTCCGTGCTCTCGGGTAACCGAAACTTCGAAGGTCGAATCAGCCCCGACGTGAAACAGAACTTCCTCGCGTCGCCCCCGCTCGTTGTGGCCTTCGCCTTGGCCGGTACGGTCGACATCGACCTGACCACCGAGCCACTCGGCACCGACAACAACGGCGAGCCCGTTTTCTTGAAGGACATCTGGCCCAGCGACCGCGAAGT
>RFWA01000664.1 GCA_009922295.1 Betaproteobacteria bacterium | reverse complement strand
GTGATCTGCAGGCCGTGGGCGCCGCTGAACTGCTTGCTGCCTAAAAACTGTGCGCTCAAGAGGCGCAGCTGCTGCAGGACGGCCGCGTCATGCTCGGCCAGAAAGGGGTGGTGCGCCAGTGTGGCGTCCCACAGCGCCTGCGGGATGTCCGGGCTCTTGGCCGCTGTGCCTAGGCGCGTTGTGAAGCGATGCCACCAGCGGATCACGCTTTAGCCCAGCTGCTGCGCTGGGGCGCTTGGTGGGTGGGCGGGTGTGTGTGGCATCTGCCCAAGATTCTGCCATCTGAAGTAGGATGAAGATCATGGCTCATAGCGCTGCCTTATTGTTCACCGTTGCCATGCTGATGGTCACCGCCTACTTTTTGCTGGGCTCCTTGCCGTTGCTGATCCTCAAGCACGACAACCCAGTGGATGCCAAGTTCATTCGGGCGTTTTTCAATATGTATTACCGGCTCGCATGTGTGACGGCCCTTGGCGCTGCAGTCAGCTATGCGCTGTCAGGCCGCCCCGGATTCGCCGTTGGCGCTGCTGCCAACGCCGGGTTGATGTGGATGCTGCGCGGCCGGTTCATTCCCAGGCTGGTAGCGCTGGAGTCGCGGATCAAGACCGAAGACCTGCTGGCCATTCCCGCGTTTCGTCAGATGCACAAGACTGCCATCCTGATCAACCTGGGGCAACTGGTCGTGATCCTGGCTAGCCTGGGGGCCTACTGAGCGCTTGCCCCACTATCATCGGCGCATGACGTACCAGCTGCACCAAGGCTACCTGCCCACTGCCATTGGCCGGGTGGCTGAACTGCATGCCCGCTATTACAGCGCCCTGGTAGGTTTCGGTTTGCCCTTTGAGGCCAAGGTGGCGCGTGAGCTGGCTGAGTTTTGCGAGCGCTATGACGAGTCGCGCGATGGCCTGTGGCTGCTCCTGCAAGACGGCCGGGTGGAGGGTTCCATTGCCATTGATGGTGCCCGGGCGGCCGAGCAGGGCGCCCACTTGCGCTGGTTCATCACCTCTGATCTGGTGCGCGGTACGGGTGCCGGCACGGCCCTGCTGAACGCGGCTATGGCGTTTTGCCAATCCAAGCACTACCGTCGCGTGTACCTCTGGACTTTTGAGGGCTTGCATGCTGCCCGGCATCTTTACGGCAAGGCCGGGTTTATGTTGGTGCACCAGCAGCGTGGCACGCAGTGGGGCCGCCAGGTCAATGAACAACGCTTTGAGCGCCGAAAAGACCCAATTGCTTAGTCCTGGCCTCCGCTGCGCCAGATCGAGACCAATAGCCATAGGCTGCCCAGCAGGGCGCCAACAAACCCGAGCAGACCAAAAAAGGGGAGTCCCAGCAGGGTGGGGCCGCCCGGCACGGTCATGACGATGGATGAGCCGATGATCAGGGCTGCCACCACCACGCCCACCACCAGCCGATTGGCTGCACTGTCGAGCTGGTTGCCCAGCCGTTTGAGGTGCAGGACATCAATGTGGATCTCCAACCGGCCCCGCTTGGCCGCCCGAAGCAGCCTTGATACGTCTTGTGGCAGCCCGCTTAGCAGCGACAGCATGTCTTTGACGCC
>RFWA01000663.1 GCA_009922295.1 Betaproteobacteria bacterium | reverse complement strand
AGGGCCCGCACCGGGCCGCCCGACATCGGCGCATCCACCGCGTGCAGGCCGAAGGGGACCAGGCGCCGGGCAAAGGCCTCCACGTCCTCAGGTGCCAGCGTCGGGCACAGCATCACCACGCTGCCCACGGGCATGGCAGGGGCCAGCCCGTAGGGGCCGAACAGCACCGCCTCGGTCTGCGCCGCATCCACCACGGCCACGATGCACACTACAGAATTCATAGCAGCAACATCAGGCTGAACGTGGCCTACAGCCCCAAATGATGCCAAAGTCTGCAGCCGCTCGGGCCGCACATCGCAGACCTGTACCGGCCAGCCCAGGCCCAGCAAGCGCTGCGCCATGGCGCCACCCATGTTGCCGATGCCGACCACGCTGACTGGAAAGGGCGCCACCGGTTCGGTCATGACTGCACCAGCCGCTTGGATTTGGCAATCGACATCAACATACCCAGCGCCAATCCCAAGGTCACCATGGCAGTGCCCCCATAGCTGATGAAGGGCAGCGGCACCCCCACCACCGGCAAAATTCCGCTCACCATGCCCATATTGACAAAGGCATAAAAGAAAAAAATCATGGCCAAGGCACCCGCCAGCAAGCGGGCGAACACGGTGGGCGCTTCCAGCGCGATGCTCAGCGCGCGCAGCACCAGAAAGCCAAAGGCCAGCACCAAGAACAAGTTGCCAAACAGGCCGAACTCTTCTGAAAACGCGGCAAAAATAAAATCAGTGGTTCGCTCCGGGATGAACTCCAGGTGGGTTTGCGTGCCCTGCATGAAGCCCTTGCCCCAGAAGCCACCCGAGCCGATGGCAATCATGCCCTGGATGATGTGAAAGCCCCGGCCCAAAGGATCGCGCCCGGGATCAAGCAGGGTGCAAATACGCTGCTGCTGGTAGTCGCGCAGACCGGGCCAGCTGACGCCGTCAGCGCACAACTGGGGCTCAAAGATCACCAGCAGCGTGACAGCCACCAGACCCAGCGCCACCGGGGGAATGACCAGGCGCCAGCTCAAACCCGCAAAAAAAATGACCGACACACCGGCCGCGAGCACCAGCAGCGCCGTGCCCAGGTCAGGCTGCGTCATGATCAGCCCCACCGGCACGACCAACAAAACGGCCGCCACCAGAAAGTCAAGCGGGCGTAACTGGCCTTCGCGTTTCTGGAACCACCAGGCCAGCATCAGCGGCATGGCAATCTTCAAGATTTCACTGGGCTGGATCACCACCCCCAGGTTAAGCCAACGGCGGGCGCCTTTTTTGGTCACCCCAAATACAGCCACTGCCACCAGCAGCGCCACGCCGACGAGGTACAAGGGCACGGCAAAGGCCATCAGGCGCTGCGGCGGCACCTGCGCCATGACAAACATGATGCCACCGGCGATCAGCATGTTGCGGGCGTGGTCCTCAAAGCGCGAGCCGTGGTCGAAGCCCGAGGAGTACATGGTGAGCAGCCCCGCGCAGGCCAGCAGGAACACGACAAATGCCAGTGGGCCGTCAAAACCACGGAACCAAGGGGTGATCCGACGCCACAGGGGCACGGTCTGAAATGTCACGGCCATGCTGGATTATCGT
>RFWA01000662.1 GCA_009922295.1 Betaproteobacteria bacterium | reverse complement strand
GGCGGCTGAAACAGACTGTCGTTGGACAGCACTGTCTTGACGTCTTCATAACGTGTCATCACCCAGGCGTCGAGCCGGCTGCTGTGGAAAATAGGCACGTGGCGCCGCAAGCGCGCGAACAGATCATGGCGATCTACCGCTGGGCTGCCTTCCACCATTGCGGTGAATTCGGCGATCAAAGACTCTCTGGTTGCTTGCTGTGTGCTCATGGACAAATCCTGATGGTTGAAAAGTAGCTCTGCTCAGGCCGCTGTCATGTGGCCGAGGTAGTGCGCGATGACCTTTTCATCGTTGATCAGGTCCGCACTCTTGCCTTGAAACGCCAGCTCGCCATGTTCCAATAGGTAGGCGCGTTGGGTCGCCTGCAGCGCCCGGTGTGCGTTTTGCTCCACCAGCAGGATGGTTAGTCCAGAGCCATTGAGCCTGCGCAATGCCTCAAACACCTGGTCGGTGATGAGTGGCGACAGCCCAAGGCTGGGCTCATCGAGCAACAACAGGCGCGGGCCTCCCATCAAGGCGCGGCCAATGGCCAGCATTTGTTGCTGTCCGCCGGACAACGTGCCACCCTTCTGGGTACGGCGCTCTTCAAGAATGGGGAACAGCTGATAGACGTCCTTCAAGCCATAGTTCGAAGTTCTTGAGCCTCGCGCCAGTTCACCCAGCAGCAGGTTTTCTTCAACCGTCAGCTCCACCAGAATCTGCCGCCCTTCGGGCACCTGGAGCAAGCCTTCGCGCGCCACGCGATGCGGTTTCATCCCGGTGATGTTGTGGCCCTCAAAATGAACTGACCCGCGTCTTGCGCGAACGGTTCCAGACAGGCAATTGAGCAGGGTCGACTTGCCGGCGCCGTTGGCACCAATCAATGCCACCATCTCCCCGGCTTCAATATGCAGACTGACGCCACGCAGCGCCTCGATGCCGGAATATGCGGCGGCCAGGTCCTTGACTTCAAGCATCATTTTTTTCCACCCAGATAAGCTGCAATCACCGCCGGGTTGTGCATGACTTCTTGCGGCGTCCCCTGGGCGATCATGGCCCCCGAATCCAGCACGTAGACCTTTTGGCACAGCTGGTTAACGAAACGGATGTTGTGTTCAATCAACAGCAGGCCAATGCCGCTGGCTGCCAATTCATTGAAGACCGTACCAAGCTCGGCCGCCTCGACGTCATTCATGCCTGCGACCGGCTCATCCAGCAACAGGATTTGGGGATCCGTCGCCACCGCACGCATCATCTCGACCCGGCGCTGGTGCCCATAGGCCAGACTCCCGGCCGGATGATCGGCAAAACGGGTCATGCCAAAACGCTCCAGCAATTGCCAGCCACGCTCAAACATCTTCGGCGACTCCCGCAAGGATGACGGTAACCCGAGCAGTTGGGCAAACAGCGATGACTTGACGTGCACGTGAAAGCCAATCACCACATTTTCAAGCACCGTCGCCTCGGGCAACAACCGAATATTCTGGAAAGTGCGCGACACGCCGGCATAGGCGACCTCGTGGGCTTCGGCCGTGGTGATGTCGCGGTCACCCAGCAAGATATTGCCGGTTGTCAACTTCAGCAGGCCGGTGATCATGTTGACCACGGTCG
>RFWA01000661.1 GCA_009922295.1 Betaproteobacteria bacterium | reverse complement strand
ACGATCCGACGGCCTGCATCACGTTCGGGGTGTTCAAGCCTCTGGACGGCCCAATGAGCGCGATGGTGATCGACTGCTGGCAGGACAGGCTCCAGTACCCCGACCTGAGACCGAAGGTGACCGAGGAGTACGAGATAGTCTACGGCGAAGGGAAGGACAAGAAGCGGGTGGACTTGCTGCTCATTGAGGACAAGAGCGCTGGCATCAGCCTGATCCAAGACTTGCAGCGTGCCCACCTGCCCGTGCGGGCGTACAACCCCGGCAGGGCGGACAAGGTGCAGCGCCTGAACATCGTCTCCAACATCATCGCCCGTGGACGGGTGTGGATACCAGAGTCGGACAACAGGAAGGGCTACGTCAAGGACTGGGCCGAGGTGTTCGTCAGCCAGATCTGCTCGTTCCCCAACAGCACGCACGACGACTTGGTGGACGCCTGCACCCAAGCCCTGCGCTACCTGCGGGACTCTGGCTGGCTGGACATCGACCCACCGCCAGAGGACACTTGGGACGAGGACGACTACATCGACTCTGGCAAGCAGCGCAAGGGTAATCCGTATGCAGCGTAGATCAACACTTGTCAACACTGATCGCCTGTGGTACGATCCGTCCCGTTGTCGTCGAAAGCAACTGTTAAGAGCCGTTACTCATGCATTGGCCTCCTTCGGGGGGTTTCGACCCAGTGCAGCAGTAACGGCTTTTTTCGTTTGCGACTGCATCCGTCAGGGCGCGTTAGCTGATGGCCTGTATGGGCTGAACCCAAGAAACAGCGCGTCAGCATTGCTTGTATCGGCAGAACCCAAGAAAGACCGTACCACGATTCACCCCGTGTGTGCGCCCAGCCTGTCTGCTAGGGACTGGGTAAGGTAAGGGCGACATGGTGAGACAAGACCTTTACCGAATGAATAGCAGCCTTCATGGAGCGCTAGGCAGGTGCAGTATGCGCCCGCTGGGCGGGGATGACAGCCTCGGCTTATCACCCTTGGGGAACCTATGGAAAAAATAAAGGGGCAATTATGAGGTTGTGCAAATGCGGTGGACTGGTAGACACCTACCCACTGACCACTGGCAGGGAGCGATGGGTGTGCCGAGCCTGTAAGCGTGTATACACCACACAACCTGTGGTTAAATACAAGGGTACAAGGAAGCCGCCATGAACCAACGACTGACCGACATCCGCCGAGCGCAGCTTGACCAGCTTTTGTCTGGCAATGCCAATATGGCCGGTGGTGGCAGGGCTGACAGCGACTACACGCTCATGGGCGCTCCCCGTCAGGACAACGAGAACAAGCCATACCCCAAGACCGAGCGCATGAACCTTGGCGTCAAGGCGGTCAAGTCGGGGCTGGACAAGCTCAACGCCCTTATTGACACTGGCCCATCGGTTGGCAGCGTGGTGGGCAACGTAGTGGGTGCCGTGCCGTTTGTTGGCCCAGATCTACGCAAGGGGATGGAAGACTCCACCCTCACGATCCCCTATGAGTTCCAGCGCTCGGCCACGAACCCACGGGTAGCAACTGGCGTCAACACGGCCAAGGTGCCCACGACCGACATCTTGGACGCCCTGAAGATGTCCGACCTAACTGGCGGCAC
>RFWA01000067.1 GCA_009922295.1 Betaproteobacteria bacterium | reverse complement strand
GCACGGCAGGCGCAGAAGAGTTATTGACTTGCGAAATGCAGGCGGCTAACTTGAAACGGCGGGAGTTCCTGTGCCCGCTGATCGCCAACGGAAACGCGCAGTCGCTGCGATTCAAGGTGGACTTCGTGGGTAGTCACGATGACACCCAGCTGTCCATGACCCTGACCCTGGACGGAGCGCCTGTGGCGTGCGGCAAGAATAGCAAGACTTGGCTCAATGGCGAGGATGGCAACGTCAGTCTTGACTGTCAGCTGGTTGTGGACGGCACAGTTGGCGCCCAGCGAACGCTCGTTGCAACCGTGAACATATGGCACGCCCAAATGGTCGCCGTTGAGCTCAGCGCCCCCTGATATTTCAACGCGTCAGCTCAGACCAAGATAAGCGCTCAGCAAACCCGGCTACCCAAGGCCGGCATTTGCAAGGAGCATGGTGTTCATTTACCCACAGTTGGACACCTGCGCACTCATCAAATAAAACGGTGCAAATTCAATTTGCGCAGGGCTTGGGATGGACAACCCACTTCGGTGACACCGTGATTCATGGTCGCTACAAGAGGTTGCCTGATTCGGTTCACTCCTCTGTCACACAAACAGTATTAAATCTATTTTTTTGATTGGACACTGTAAATGTTAAAAAAATTCAACGCAAGCGCACCAAGTTCCGGCATTGATCCAAGAGAAGCATTAAACGGCAATCGCCGCGACTTTCTGGACTTTCTGCTCAAGTCCTCTGCCAGTGTTATCGCCGTTGGAGCGACAGGGTCTTTGGCAGCTTGCGGCGGTGGCAGCGGCCCCGCAGCACCAGCGGTATTCGCCTTTGGGGTGGCCAGCGGCGACCCCTTGACGGACCGAGTCATCCTGTGGTCACACGCTAAAATCCCGAACAGCACCGCCGATGTGGCGCTGACTTGGCAGGTCGCCAGCGACGAAGCTTTTGCCAACGTCGTGCGCACCGGTACCCTCACCACCACCGAGTCCTCGTCGTTCACCGCCAAGGTTGATGTGACTGGTCTGAGTGCTGGCACCACCTACTTTTACCGCTTTCGTGATGCCACTGGTGTGTCGTCCACCGTGGGCACCACTCGCACGCTGCCCGCCAGTGGCGTGGCTACGGTCAAGTTCGCCTTGTTTTCATGCGCGCTGTATTCCGAAGGCTACTTTCACGCCTATGACGCGGCGTCCAAGTCTGACGCGCAATACGCCCTGCATGTGGGCGACTACATCTACGAGTACGGCTCTGACCCCACCAAATATGGCAACAACAGCATTCCGGGCAACCGTGTCACCAGCCCAGCCAATGACATCGTGACCATGAATGACTATCGCACACGCCATGCGCTGTACAAGTCAGACCTGAACCTGCAGGCTGCTCACGCGAAAATGCCGTGGATCACGGTGTGGGACGACCATGAGTTCGCCAATAACGGCTATGTGAGCGGTGCTGAAAACCACAACGCCGCCACACAGGGCGATTGGGTAACGCGCAAAAACATCGCTGCGAAGGTGTATCACGAGTGGATGCCAATCCGTACGCCGGATATCAACAACCTGCTCAAGATTTACCGCCGTTTTGACTTCGGCAGCATCTTCACGCTGCATATGCTGGACACCCGTATTGAAGGCCGCGACCGCCAGTATGACGACTTCAAGGACGCAGATGGCGGTATCGGCCGCTACCTGACTGGCATCACCCCCAACGCCGCTGGCGTTCGGCCCGATGCCTCGCGCCAGATGATTAGCGTCGAGCAACAAAGCTGGCTGACCAGCGGTATGGCCGCATCGACCGCGACCTGGCAACTGCTGGGCAACCAGACCATCATGGCGCGCATGTGGTTTCCGGGATCGGTGCTGTCGGCGTTTGCCAGCAACCCGGCCGGTGCCCCGGCGGCGATCAGCGCATTTTTGACGGCCAAGGCCACCCGCGCAGCGGCGGGTGCGGCCGCGTTGACGCCCACCCAGGCAGGCTTGCTCAGCACAGCCACCAACCCGCGTCTGCCTTACAACTTGGACTCGTGGGACGGCTACCCGGCGCAGCGGGAAGCGATTTTTCAGACCGTCAAAACCCAGAACAAGCGATTGGTAGCGCTTTCTGGCGACTCACACGACGGCTGGTTCACGAACCTGACCACGCTGGCGGGTGAAAAAGTCGGTGTAGAGTTCGCGGGAACGTCCGTCACTTCCACCGGCTTTGAAAGCGTCGGCTTGGGCACAGTTGCCAGCTCGATTGACGGCAGCGCTTTAGTGCCGCAACTGGGCACTGCTGCCTTGGGCGCTGGCCTGGGGCTGGTTGACGATGTCAACTATTGCGACACCAACCAGCGCGGCTACACGCTGATAACGGTTACTGCCGCTGCAATCAAGGGTGAGTATGTATTTGTCAGCAGCGTCAAGCAGCCGACCTATACCAGCACCATTGGCCGCACCATCACCGTCGCTGCCACCGCAACCGGTACCGCCGCGCCCGTGATTGCCTGATGTCCGTCCAACGATCGCCCGAGCGGTGCAGGAGTTTGCTAGTATCAGCCCCTGCGGCCAGGCGATGAATTGCTGATGTCGGTCTGATACCTTTCATCTGGCGTGACCCGGTACGGCATCGAATGCGGCCGGTGTGTGTTGAGCCTGCCTTTGTAGTCGGCATTGTCGGTCCTTGCCACGCTCACGCTGGGACATAGCCGCTCCACGAACATCTTGTCGTGCCAGGCCCCTCGGTCGTCCATGGACAGCTGGCGCACCTTGGCCAGAACGCCACCGGTGAATTCGGTCGCCGGGAACTGACGGCCCGGACCGATGTTGACGATCTCTGGTGTGCCGTAATGGGCGGAGGCCTGCTTGATCACTTGCCTGGCTTGGAGCGCCTCCAGCTTGCTCAAAAGGTACGGGTATATCTAGTGCTCCGGCGCACGCTTGCTGGTGCCCGTTTGCGGCGCCAGCGCCTCGATAGTCTACGAACAGCGCCATCACACAATTGTCATCCCAGCTAACTAAAGTCATGGTTTGATCATTTCACTTGGGCTTTTCGACTATGACTAAATTTTTCAAACGCTGCTTGGTTGCTGCGCTGGTGGGTACCAGCGTGTTGGTGGCTTGTGGTGGCAGCACCAGCACCCCGTTCAACGTCCGGGTCATCGCCCTGAACGACTATCACGGCACCCTTGAGTCTCCCGGCACATACGGCACCAGCGCCAGTGTTCCGGCAGCCAGCCGCCCAGCTGTGGGCGGTGCCGACATTCTGGCAGCGTACATCGCAAAACTGAAAAGTGGCCAACCCAATACCGTCGTGGTGGGTGCGGGCGACCTGATCGGCGCTTCTCCGTTGGTGTCATCGCTGTTCTTCGATGAGCCCAGCGTGGAAACCCTGAACCGCATTGGCCTGGAGTTTTCCTCGGTGGGCAATCACGAGTTTGACAAGGGCAGTACCGAACTGCTGCGTCTGCAAAACGGCGGTTGCAAACAGACCAGTGGTGCCAATGACCCTAACAGTTGCAAGGGTGCGACGGTGGGCACGCCAGTTCCGTTCGAGGGTGCCAAATTTAAATGGCTGTCGGCCAACGTGGTGTCGACTGCTACGGGCAAAACACTGCTGCCCGCCTATGGTGTGAAGGAGTTCAATGGGGTCAAAGTGGCTTTCATTGGCATGACCTTGCAAGCCACTCCCACCATCGTGACCCCCACCGGCGTTGCGGGCCTGGACTTCCGTGAAGAATCCAGCACCGTCAATGCGTTGATCCCCGAGCTGCGCGCCGCTGGCATCGAGGCCATTGTGGTACTGATCCACCAGGGCGGTTTCCAGACTGGCTCCGTTTCCGACATCAACCTTTGCGACGGCAACTTGGCGGGCTCCGACATTGAGTCCATTGTTTCCAAGCTGGATGACGCCGTGGACCTGGTGGTCAGTGGCCATACCCACGCCGCATTCAACTGCCAATTGCCCAACGCCAAGGGACGTAAGATTCCGGTCACCAGCACCCCGGCTTTTGGCCGTGTGCTGACCACCATTGACCTCACCATTGACCCGGCTACGCGTAACGTGACTGTCGCCACTGCCAACAATGTGCTGGCCAGCCGCGCAGCAGATGCAGGCGTGGTGGCGGACGCTTCATTGACCAAAATTGTGAACGCATACAAGGCGTTGGTGTCTCCTATTTCCAGCCAGGTTCTAGGCGGTATTTCTGCGGATCTCAGCAACTCCCGCTCTGACGGTGCCTGCAACATGCCTGCCGGTGATCTGATCGCCGACTCACAATTGGAAGCCACCAAACCCGCTGGCTTTGGCGGCGCCGTGGTGGCTTTCATGAATGGTGGTGGCGTGCGCAGCCCTGGTTTCACTTTCGCGGCCGCTGCTGGCGAGGGCGACGGAAATGTGACTTACGGCGAAGCCTTTACGGTACAGCCGTTTGGTAACAGCCTGGTGACCCTGACTCTGACGACTACCGACATCAAGGACTTTCTGGAAGAACAGTTCGCTGGCTGCCAAGGCCAGAGTGCTACGGCCACGCGCTTTGCGCTGCCATCGGCGGGCTTCAAGTACACCTGGGACGGTGCCAAGACCTGCGGTACGCGCATCAGTAACGTTACCCTGCGCAGTGGCAGCACGGTTGAAACACTGGTGGATGCGGCCGGTGTGGTGCAAAGCCCAACCAAGACTTACCGCGTAACGGTCAACAACTTTATGGCTGATGGTGGCGATGGCTACTCCACGCTCAAGAAGGGCACCAGCCGCTTGGGTGGCGCGCAGGACATTGACGCCCTGACGGCTTACCTGGCCACTTTCAAGTCTCCGAAGGCGCCTTACACCCCTGGTGCCAACACTAATGATGCGGGCAGCAAGCGTATAAACCGGGTCGGCACCAGCGCCACCTGCCCTGGTGGGGCTAATACCAATCCATAAGAATTCCCATTGGATCGCACTCTTTAAGTTTTTTGAGTGCAAATGCACCTGTTCATTGGGGCAGGTGCATTTCTGTTTTGGGAAGCATTTTTTCATTTCTTCTTATGTACTTAGCTAGCTTCTTGCGCACGACCCTACTAATTGGAGCGGGCACATTTGCTTCATTGGCTTGTGGCCAAAGTGCTGACAGTGATGCCAAGTTGCGGCAGATCCTGGAGCGGGCACAGGCAAGCGGGGCTGCGGTGCCACCGGCATCCGGTTCAGCAGCGGCAATCGGGGTTTACCAGACGCGCAAGTCATGGGACGCAGAAAAAACCGCAGCCCGTGCCGAACTGCTAACTGAAGCGGAAAGTGCCCTATCGCGCATGGAAGTGGACAAGGCGGAACTGCTGTTTGATCGCGCTTCCAATATGCTGCACGCCGCCGACACCGAAATTGGCTTGGTGCGGACCTACATGCAGGGCGGTGCCTATCGGCGGGCGTTGGCGTTTGGTGCCCACACCGCCGGGGTGCATCTGGATGTCATTGGTGGCTCGGCCCTGTACGCTTGGCTGCTGCAAATGGGCGGGCAAACCGTAGTAGCGCAACGCCTGACTAGTGAGGCCCTTGCGCGACAGCCCAATAGTGGCTTCATGCAGACGGTGGCCAAGCAACTGCAAAGCGGCAAGCCGCTTGCCGAGGAGGCTTTGCTGGCGCCGCCAACCCGTCTGGCCCCCTACGGCGACAAGGTCGACTTGCCGGCAAAAGCCCGCGTGGTGGGCAGCGCCGTGCTGCTGGCAGACGGCAAAGAAGCCCTGGTGCCGTTGGCACTGCTACCCACGTCAGACAAAGTTTGGGTGCGCAACGGCATGGGCCAGCTCAGCAAAGCGCGCATTAAACAGCGCCATGCGGCCCTTGGCATTGCCGTGCTGACTTTGAGCCGTTCGCTGCCAGTCGCCGAAGGCTTGCTTTCGCACAATGGCCCGGTGTTTCCCGGTAGTGCCGGTTATGCGATTGAATATATGACTAACCCCACCGCAGTTGCGAGCTGGCCGATGCTCAATATCGGCTTTCTGGGTGTGCCAGTGGGCAACAGCCGTCAACTGGCTTTGGGTCTGGAGTTAAAGGACAACAGTGGCGGCGGCCCAGTGTTTGATGCCGCCGGGCGCTTACTGGGCTTGGCGGTTCCAGGCAACGCCCGAGCGCCCACAATGCTGGTCAGCACGGAAGACTTGCAAAAGGTGCTGGGTCAGCCCATGGCCCCGCCCGCACCAAGCGGCCCAGCGGCGCGTGCGCAGCTCGATCTGATGTACGAGGCCAGCCTGCGGGTTGCGCTGCAACTGATCACTGTGCTTTGAGAGTTCGGTCGAAAACAACGGAAAAGTCTATGCCGCGCAGATCACCCATTTGTTCACTTTCAGCACGGCTTAGGTCGCGAAGTCTGCGTTATTGTGGATGTTCAGCGTGACGCCCAAAGCGACTGTATGAGACGCGATCAGTTTGTTCAGCGCATCTTGGATCAGGCCATCGGCTGTGTCGGCTCGTGCATCAAACGGCTCAACCAGGACGTATTCGAGCCGGCTAGCCTTTTATTTGGCTTCCCGTGCCCAAATCATGCCGTCGACCAGGAGGTTAAGATGTTGTGCTGCGCGGAGCAGAAGATGCCGGATGCCTCAGCTTTGAGTCATTCGATTGCCAGCTTGGCCTAACTGGTTTTTAATCAAAAGAGAAGACATGAACAGATTCAAAATTACCCTCACGGTCCTGCTGCTTGTTTTGCTTACAGCTTGTGCAGCCACCCAAGGCGGCGGGCAAAAACCGGCGTCTTCTGGGTCGACGGTGGTGGACGCCGTTCAAGACACTGGCCGCTCGATCTACGACAGCGTACAGGCGTTTTTCAGCAAAATTTTCAAATAAGCAGGTGCTTGGCGCTGGTGCTGGCGACTTGGCTTGTGGCTGCGCTGCGGAGTAACTAGCGTTTGAAAATCTTCTACGGCTGGCGCATGGCCGGCGCCGCTTGTGGCATTCAGCTGATGCTGGCGGCCCTGTTGAACCAATCCTTTGGGGCTTACGTGGCTGTGCTGTCTGACGAGAGAGGCTGGAGCAAGACGGCCTTGTCGGGGGCGGCTGCTTTGCAGTCGGTTGAGTCGGCCATCATGGGCCCCGTGCTGGGTTACTTGTTGGACCGGTTCGGGCCGCAAGGCATGATCCGGTTGGGCATTGGCATCTTTGCGATGGGTTTCATCGGGCTGAGCCAGATCGATTCGCTAGGCGGTTTTTACGTGTGTGCCGTGTTGCTGGCCATTGGTGCCAGTTTGGGCGGCTATTTCCCGCTGACGGTCGCGCTGATCCAGTGGTTTGAGCGCTACCGCGCCCGGGCCCTGTCTCTGGTCAGCCTGGGGTTGGCCCTTGGGGGCCTGCTGGTGCCGCTGGTGGCTTGGTCCATGCACCATTTCGGCTGGCGAAACACGGCCATGGGATCAGGCGTGATCGCTTTACTGGTAGGGCTGCCGCTGGCGTCGGTCATTCGACGTCGGCCACAAGACCACGGCGAAACCGTCGACGGCCTGCCGCCAGCACCTGCCGTCAGTGCGGGCGAGTCGCTTGATGGTGGCTCAATACGGCCCGAATTTACAGCCAGCCAGGCACTGCGTACCCGGGCCTTCTGGTTGCTGGCGGTGGGCCATGCCATGGCCTTGCTGGTGGTCACAGCTGTTAATGTGCATGGCATCACCCACATGAAAGAGGGCCTGGGCTATACGGTGCCGCAGGCGGCGCTGGCCATCATGCTGATGACGGTGGGCCAGTTGGCCGGGGTTGGCCTGGGCTTGCTGCTCGGCGACAAGTATGAAAAGCGTTATGTGGCAGCGCTGTGCATGCTGGGCCACGCTGCGGGGCTGCTGCTGCTGGCCTATGCCTCAAGCCCGCTTGAAGTCGCCGCCTTTGCGCTCTTGCACGGTACGGCCTGGGGCCTGCGTGGGCCTTTCATGCAGGCCATTCGTGCCGACTACTTCGGCCGCAACGCCATTGGCATCATCCTGGGTCTGTCAGCGGCAGTCACGGCGCTGGGACAGATGGGCGGGCCTATGGTCGCCGGCATACTGGCCGACCTGACCGGCAATTACCGATCTGGCTTTACCGTGCTGGCGATGGCAGCGGCCTGTGGCTCAGTGCTCTTCCTGTTGGCCCGGCCGCCGGCATTGCCAGCGACGGTGGCGGAGTGACAGTGGCGCGGTGACGGTGTGTGTCTCATGTGACTTCCAAATCCCGCGTGGCTTCATCGATTACAGATTGTGCGACCCCATGTTTTCTGAGTGATTCAAGCAGTCGAGCTTGGGCACTGAAAGCAAATTGCTGCTCATCGGCGCGCAGCCCTTCGCTCAGATAGGCCTTGAGCAAGGACTGGTAACCGGCAAAGCCCCGTTTGGGCGCAATGTTTTTCATTGATTCCACAACATCGACCGGAATTCGCAGAGTGATCGATGTCATGGGCCTGTCCTTTTTCAGCCTCGTCTTGAGAGTCTCAGAAATGCTCATGGTCGTGCCTTTCGCTGTGACTGGCCTTGCGAGCCGAAATAATGCGTATGAATGAGTCCTCAATCTGGATATGAACCACAAATAGCAGTCGGCCTGAAGCATCAAAGCCGATGATGGCATCCCGGGCTTCATCGTTGCGCCCAGCATCCAAAAGCCGAAAAAACGGATCAAAAAATACTGTGGCAGCCTCCACAAACGTCACGCCATCGTGTTTGCCTGGGTTGCTCGCTGCTTTACGGTCATTCCACACAAAGTCGGTGCCATTGAGGTGATGTGTGACATCCATCTAAGCATTCTAATTTTCGTATTGTCTTTGTCAATACGTTTGGCGAAATATGATGTTTCCGCTAGCCTCGTCTTTGACGGGTGGCGTCCCCGCTCATGAAACGTCTTACTTCAGCACATCCCCGATGCACAGGTACTTGATCTCGACATAGTCGTCGATGCCGTGGTGCGAGCCCTCGCGGCCCAGGCCGGATTGTTTGACGCCGCCAAAGGGCACGTGCTCGGTGGCCAGGATACCGACGTTGATGCCGACCATGCCGTACTCCAGCGCCTCGCTCACGCGAAAGATGCGGCCCACGTCGCGGCTGTAGAAGTAGCTGGCCAAGCCGAATTCGGTGGCGTTGGCGGCGTCGATCGCCTCTTGCTCGGTCTTGAACCTGAACACCGGGGCAAAGGGGCCAAAGGTTTCTTCTTTGGCGCACAGCATGTCGGCGCTGGCCTCGGCGATCACCGTTGGCTCAAAGAACTGGCCGGCCATTTTGCTGCCGCCCACCGTCACCCGGCCACCCTTGGCCAGCGCGTCGGCCACATGGCGGCTGACTTTTTCGACCGCCGCGTCTTCGATCAGCGGGCCCTGCATCACGCCATCCTCAAAGCCGTTGCCGACCTTCAGCGCTTTAACCTTGGCCGAGAACTTGGCCAAAAACTGGTCGTACACGCCTTCCTGCACATAAAAGCGGTTAGCGCAGACGCAAGTCTGTCCGGCGTTGCGGTACTTGCTGAGCATGGCGCCTTCGACCGCCGAGTCGATGTCGGCGTCGTCAAACACAATAAAGGGCGCGTTGCCGCCCAGTTCCAGCGACAGTTTCTTCACGGTGGGCGCGCTCTGCGCCATCAGGATGCGGCCGACCTCGGTGCTGCCGGTGAAGCTGATGTGGCGCACCACGTCGCTGGCGCACAGCACTTTTCCCACGGCGATCGAGTTGGCCGAGTCGGCGGTGATCATGTTCAGCACACCGGCCGGAATGCCGGCGCGCATCGCCAGCTCGGCGGCGGCCAGCGCGGTCAGCGGGGTCAGCTCTGCCGGTTTGATGATGACCGGGCAGCCAGCGGCCAGGGCTGGCGCCACCTTGCGGGTGATCATGGCCAGCGGAAAGTTCCAAGGCGTGATGGCGGCGCACACGCCAATCGGCTCCTTCAGAATGATCAGGCGGCGGTTGTTGTCAAACTGCGGCAGGGTTTCGCCGTTGATGCGCTTGGCTTCCTCGGCAAACCACTCGACAAAGCTGGCGCCGTAGGCCACTTCGCCCTTGGCCTCAGCAAAGGGCTTGCCCTGCTCGGCGGTCATAATGCGGCCCAGGTCGTCTTGGTTGGCCATCAGCAGGTCAAACCACTTGCGCAGGATGATGCTGCGCTCT
>RFWA01000660.1 GCA_009922295.1 Betaproteobacteria bacterium | reverse complement strand
CCAGCAGCGGGGCATTGGCGTCGTCCTGTTGTGTAATTGGGGCAAACATGCCTCATTGTAGAAAGCCCACCCCGCATGCCCTCCCCCACTTTGAAACAACTCGCCGGCATCCTGGCGCTGTTGGCCGTTCTGGTGCCGGGGGTGGGCGCGCAGGGGGTTTGCAGCAGCGATGGGCAAGCGCAGCCAGTACGCCTGCTGGAGCGCTTTTTGAGTGCCGATTGCGAGCCTTGCTGGGGTACGGGTAAGGCGCTGGCACCCAGCGCAGCGGGCACCACACTGGCGCTGGACTGGATCGTGCCGGGGCGTCTGGGCGACGATGCGCCACTGTCGGGCGCCGCCAGCCGCGATGCCCTGACGCGGCTGGCCGCGCTGGGCCGGGCTACGCCGCTTGAGAAACTGCGGGTCAGAACCAGAGTTAAGAGCGACCGCGGAGCCACGGTGCGGGTCGCCCATGGCGTGGCGCTGGGCGGCTACATCGGCGCTTCGATCGAGGCTCGGGCTAACGGGTCAGTTGAAGCGTCAGTTGAGGTGCACGGCAAGCCGACGACAGCGCCGCTGACCGCCGTGCTGCTGCTGGTAGAGACCATCGCCGCCGGCAGTGATGGCACGCCGATCGAACGAAATTTGGTCAGAAACATGCTCCAAGCCCCGTGGAATGGCGATAGTTCGCTACAAAAAGAGAAGCAACTCAGCTGGTTGGAGCGCCGACCCCTGAGCATCCCGGAGGGCGCCAACCCGGAGCGGCTGCGCGTGGTGGGCTGGCTGCAAGACCAGCGTGGCCGCTTGCTGGCGGCAGCGCAATCCGCCTGCCGTCTGGACCTACCTTGACGTCACGTGACGTGACGTGACTCTTCAGTTTTTTAAGAGTGTGTCCAAGCCATTGCCTGCTTTTTAAAAAGCACCAGGGCATTTACCGTCGGGCTTGCTGTACGTCACTAGCGCAAAGTCCATTCAAATGCCCAACTTCGTTGACCCCGCCATCCTGTTTTTTGTATTTGGCATGCTGGCAGGTTTGCTGCGGTCAAATTTGGAGATGGTGGTGCTGAGCCTGGGCGCTGCGCTGGTCATGGCCATTCTGGTGCCGATGCTGGGGTACCTGACGCTGCGGCAATTTCTCAACGGGTTTGATGCGGCAGCGATTGCGGCCACTTACGGATCAGTCAGCGCGGTCACCTTTATTACGGCAGTGCAATACCTGGATACGCATGGCATCAGCTTTGGCGGTCATATGGCGGCCGCCATGGCGCTCATGGAGTCGCCTGCCATCGTGCTGGCAGTTGTGCTCGCCAACCACGCACGCCAAACGGCCGCAATCAAAGCATCCGGCGCAGTAGCGGCTGGCAATGCGCCCCTGGGACGCATTCTGCATGAGGCCCTGACGGATGGTGCCCAACTGCTACTCCTAGGTGCGATGCTCATTGGCGTGTTGACAGGGGAATCTGGTCAGGCCGCCATGAAACCGTTTTCTGTGGACCTGTTCAAGGGCATGCTAGCCTTCTTTTTGCTGGACATGGGCTTGCTGGCCGCGCGCAACATGGGCAAGCTCAAAGGGCAGTCTGTCTGGTTGCTGGTGTACGCCATTGCCGGCCCG
>RFWA01000659.1 GCA_009922295.1 Betaproteobacteria bacterium | reverse complement strand
GTCAGTAGGCCTGCTCGAGTCACTGCTGAACGGCCGGCTAGACATCGCCGTGCTTTACAACGCCCAATCCAGCGCCGACATCGACATCAAACCCCTGATGGCCGAGGAGCTGGTGCTGGTGCAGGCTCGTCCGCCCGGCTTGGCGGAAGATCCGCCGCCGGCCGCCCTGGCGCTGCGTGCCCTGGCCGATTTGCCGCTGGTGATCCCCAGCCGGCCCAATGCCATCCGGATGCATGTGGAGTCCGAACTGGCCCGCATCGGCTGTCGGCCCCATATTGCCCTAGAGATTGACGGGGTGTCGGCCATTCTGGACTTGGTGGCGGATGGCGCCGGCAGCGCGGTCCTGTCACGCAATGCGGTCGCCAGTTCAGTCAGGCCCTCGGCGTTTTCGCTGCGGCCGATCGGCGATCCGCCCCTGCGCATTCTGGTGGCCCTGGCCACCAGTGCCTTGCGCCCGGCCACACTGACGCAGCAGGCCACCGTGACCCTGCTGCGCCAAACGGCGGAACAGGTCACTCGACGCGCGTCACCGCCGTCGGCTTAAATCCAAAATCAGCCGCCCTGCCCTTGCGCCCTCGCACTGCGCGGGCATTGTTCAGGCTGCGGATCTCCAGAGTCTCTTCGCGCAGCTTGCCACCGCGCCCGATACCGTCGATGCGAATGCTACGGGTGTAGGCCGCAGCACCAGCCAGGCTGTCTTTAGCCTCCAGGTCGATCAGCATCAGGCCACGCCCGCCGCCGGCCATCTGCTTGAGCTCCGTGATCTCGAAGGTCAGCACCCGCCCGCCCACCGAGGCACAGGCCACATGGCTGGCCGGCGGCGTCGGCACCAGGCCCGCCTCGGAAGCCACCACCGAAGGTCGGCACAGCGTCTCCCCCGGGTTGCAGGTGACGAAGGCCTTGCCGGCCTTGAGGCGCGACACCATGTGTGCCACCGTGGCGGTGAAACCATAGCCACCCGAACTGCTGAGCAACAGGCTGGCGGTGGATGGACCGGCGTGGTAGTACAACAGCTCTGTGCCGGCTTCCAGCTCGATCAGGCTGGTGATGGGTTGGCCGTCACCGCGAGCGCCGGGGAGCACCGATACCGGCACCGAGTACACCCGGCCGTTGCTGCCAAAGCCCAGCAGGGTGTCCACGGTGCGGCACTCAAACGTGCCGTACAAGCCGTCTCCGGCCTTGAAGGCAAAGCTGCCAGCCTCGTGGCCGTGGCCAGTGCGGGCACGCACCCAGCCCTTTTGGCTGACCACCACCGTCACCGGCTCGTCCAGCACCTTGACCTCCAGCACCGCTTTTTTCTCAGCCTGAATCAGGGTGCGGCGTGGGTCGGCAAAGGTTTTGGCGTCGGCTTCAATCTCTTTGACCATCAGTCGACGCAAAGCGGTGGGGCTGGCCAGGATGTCTTCCAGGCGTTGGCGTTCCTCGCGCAGCCCCGCCAACTCCTGTTCGATTTTGATGGCTTCTAGCCGCGCCAGCTGCCGCAGGCGGATATCCAGAATGTCTTCGGCCTGCCGCTCCGACAACGCAAAACGCGCCATCAGCGCCGCTTTGGGCTCATCCGACTGGCGGATGATGGCGATCACCTCGTCAA
>RFWA01000658.1 GCA_009922295.1 Betaproteobacteria bacterium | reverse complement strand
GTGGCATTACGCACTGCCCCATCCGCAACGCTACCCCCTGCTGTCGAGCGAAGCTTTGGGGCCGCTGAACCCGATGCACAGCGCCCCCTGAGTGCCACGCTCGCCCCTGCCCGTCATTCCAGTGACAACGACCTTCCAGGAAGTCATCGATGTCCGGTCGAGGTCGGGGCTGACAGAAGAAGCCGGGGATGGCCAATCCAGGGCGGGTGCCTCAGGGTTTCCCCCAGTGGATTGAAATCGGTTTAAACTGGTTTGGGTTTACTTTCATCCACGCGAGCTTCAGCCTTGCATTCTCCACCCCATAAGGAACCCCCCATGAAATCTGCGCTTCCTGTTTTAAACCGGCGCACGCTCGGCGTTGCCGCAGCCTGTGTTCTGGCGTTTGGCAGCAACCTCACGCCCGCATTTGCCGTGACGCCCAAAGACACCTTGGTCGTGGCCTTTGCTTTCGACGACATCATCACCATGGACCCCGGCGAGGCATTTGAGATCTCGGCCGGCGAGATCATGGGCAACTCCTATGACCGTCTTATGCGCTACGACGTGAACGATCCGTCCAAGCTGCTGCCTGACTTGGCCAAAACATGGTCCGTGTCGGCGGATGGCAAGGTGTACACCTTTGAAATCAAACCTGGCCTCAAGTTTGCGTCGGGTAACGCACTGACGGCCGAAGATGTGGCGTTTTCTCTGCAGCGCGCGGTGCTGTTGGACAAGACCCCCGCCTTCATCTTGACCCAGTTCGGCTTCAGCAAAGAGAACGTCAAGGACAAGATCAAACAGACTGGCCCCTTGACCGTGACCATGGAGGTTGACAAGGAATACGCCCCCACCTTCGTTTACAACTGCCTGACCGCCAACGTGGCGGGCATCGTTGACAAAAAGCTGGTGATGGCCAACGAGAAAGAAGGCGACCTGGGCTACGCCTGGCTCAAGACCAACTATGCCGGTTCTGGTCCGATGAAATTGCGTGAATGGCGTGCCAACGAGATCGTGACCCTGGAGCGCAACGACAACTACCACGGTGAAAAATCCAAACTGGCGCGGGTGATTTACCGTCACGTCAAGGAAGCAGCCACCCAGCGTCTGTTGCTCGAAAAAGGTGACGTTGACATCGCGCGTAACCTGACGCCACAAGACCTGGAGGCCGTGGCCAAGGACAAGGCCATCAAGACCACGTCAACGCCCAAGGGCACGGTTTACTACTTCAGCCTGAACCAGAAGAACCCCAACCTGGCCAAGCCCGAGGTGCGTGAGGCCTTTAAGTGGCTGGTGGACTATGACGCCATCGGCAAAACGCTGATCAAGAACATCGGCGTGGTGCACCAGAACTTTCTGCCGGTGGGCCTGCTGGGCGCCAGCACCGAGAAGCCCTACAAGCTCGACGTCAAGAAAGCCAAGGCCCTTCTGGCCAAGGCTGGCCTGCCAGATGGCTTCAAGGTGACCATCGACATGCGCACCACGCAGCCGGTACAGGGTATCACTGAGGCGTTCCAACAGACCGCCAAGCAGGCTGGTATTGACATCGAGATCCTGCCGGGTGACGGCAAGCAGACGCTCACCAAGTACCGCGCCCGCACCCATGACATCTACATTGG
>RFWA01000657.1 GCA_009922295.1 Betaproteobacteria bacterium | reverse complement strand
CCGCCGGCGCCACCCAGAACGCCCCGCAGCGAGGCAGGTGCGCGGGACAGCACCTCGGTCAGGCGCTGCCCGCTGGGCAAAGCCTCTTCCTTCACGTATTCGATGGCTGGGACGGCGGCAAGAATCTCCAGCAGCACCGCCGGGTCAAGGCCCGCGCCAGCTGGTGGGGGTACGTTCTGCAACATGATCGGCGTTCCGGGGACGGCTGCTGCAATGGCCTGGAAGTAGACAATTTGCTCGGCCACGGTCTTCAGCGTCGCCGGGGCGGCCACCATCAGCGCTGCGGCGCCCTGCCCGGCCGCCAATTTGGCCAAACGCATCGTGAGCGCCACATCCGTGCTGCTCACGCCAGCTACCACTGGCACACGGCCAGCCGCTTCGGCAAACACCTCGCCCATCAGCGACGCACGCTCGGCTTCGCTGAGTGTGGCCACCTCGCTGGCCACACCCGGAAAGGTCATTCCGTCGACACCGCATCGAATCAGGTAGCGCACCAGAGTGCGCAGTCCAGGGGCGTCGGGAACACCAGCAGCATCAAAAGGTGTGGGCAGCACCGGGTACACCCCAGTGATCAGGGGAGAGGATGAAGAGGTCATAGGAGTTTCATTCACTGAGTTGCACGGGTTTGCGGCCCCACCATGCGCGGATTTTGGGAGAGATCAAAGCGCCGGCGGCGAGCGAAGTGGAGCCGCCGTCCACCGGCAAGTCAACGCCGGTGACAAAGCCGGATTCATCGCTGGCCAGGTAGACCGCAGCCAGGGCCACATCTTCGGGTTTGCCAACGCGGCCTATCGGGTACGCCTCGGTGTCAAGTCGCAGGTCCGCCGGGGATCGACCTGCCAGTGTGCGGGCAGTCATGATCAGGCCGGGTGAGATCGCGTTACAGCGAATGCCGTAGGGGCCGTACTCGATGGCGAGCTGCTTGGTCAGGGCGTGAATGCCGCCCTTGGCCGCCGTGTAGGCAGCCAGGTTTGGGTTGGCCACAATCTGGTTCACAGAGGCCAGGTTCACAATGCTGCCGCTGCGCGCGTGCATCATGGGCGCGAGCACCGCGCGGCAGGCGCGAAACACTGAGGAAAGCGCGGAGTCGATGGTGTCTTCCCACTCCTCGTCGGTGCAACTGTGCGCCGGGCGTTCGGTGTAGGCCACGGCATTGTTCACCAGTACATCAACCCGCCCGAAGCGCTCAACCACGCGTGCCACCAGGGCCTGCATGCCGGTGCGGTCGGACACGTCCATCTGCTCCACCCAGGCAGCGGGAAGGGCGGCTTGCAGCGCCTGGGCAGAAGCCGCATCGCGCTCGAGTGCGACCACTTGCCCACCTTGCGCCACGAAGTGCATAGCGATGGATTCACCGATGCCGCGACCGGCGCCGGTAACGATGCATACCTTGTCCTGTAGTCTCATGATTTGACGGCTCCTGCGGTCAGGCCTTGGATGAAGAAGCGTTGCAGAAAGGCGAAGCCGATCACGACCGGTAAAGAGCTCACGATGGACGCCGCCATGGCGCCGCCCCAGTCGTTCTTGCTCTCGCCGATGTAGTTCAGCAGCAGGCCCGGACCGACCGTGCGCAGCTCGGGCTTGGTGATCAGTGT
>RFWA01000656.1 GCA_009922295.1 Betaproteobacteria bacterium | reverse complement strand
TTTCGTCAATAACCGCACCCAAGCTGTCCGCCTCCCTTTGGACGTGCGTCTACCCGAGGGTGTTCAAAAGGTAGAAATACGCGCCAAAGGCAACGAGCGCATCATCACGCCCCTAGGCCAAACTTGGGACAGCTTCTTTTTGGGTGGTCCCACAGTGAGCGACGACTTCCTGCCCGAGCGCGCCACCCAGCATCAGTCGGAGCGGGAAGCGATCTGATGCTGCGCTATCTGCTGGACACCAACATCGTCATAGCCTAGCAGTTCTGCCCTACGGCCCCAAGGCCGCGCAGCATTACGGCGCCATTCGCGCCGCCTTGGAAAAACTCGGCCAGCCTATCGGGGTGAACGACATGCATATTGCAGCGCACGCCCGCAGCGAAGGCCTGGTGCTGGTGACGAACAATATGGGCGAGTTCGCGCGGGTGCCTGCTCTGGAAACAGAGAACTGGGTCCACACGGCGCAGTAAGTCAGTTTGCGCTTAGCTGATAGTAAGAATATTTATCCTGCAGCTTTGCGCAAACTAGCAGGCTTCCCTTTGTTGGCCAAATTGACAACGTGATAGTTTGTTGTCACAATTGCCAACATGTCGGCCCAACTCATTACGCGCTTCAAAGACATCACTGCCGAAGGCGCAATCCTTGAAGTCGTGATCTGGAAGGTTCCCAAACCCGTCCCGCCAACCGACCACGGCTACAAGTACAGCGCCGTATTTGTGGTGAACGGTAGGCGTATCGTCGGCTTCGACAACGAGCGTGGCAAGGGCGACCACTGCCACCTGGATGGGATCGAAGAGCCCTATGCCTTCACCGGCGTGGACCAACTGATTGAGGACTTTATTGCAGCCGTCGCTGCCAGGAGAGCACCATGACTGAGCGTAGTCTGACCATCACTCTGCAGCCTGACTGGAAGGAGGCTCTGCGCGCCATGGCCAAAACAGCCAAGGCGGACACCTACCAGGGCGAAGTACTCAACTTTGAGAGCCCTGGGCATTTTTTTGGCCAGCTCACAGAAAAGCGTTGGGAGATTGTTCGTGCCGCCCAGGGCAAAGGCGAACTGTCTGTACGCGAACTCGCCCGTGTTGTGGGGCGCGATGTCAAACGCGTGCACGAAGACGTGGTGATCTTGGCAGACCTGGGTTTGCTGGAGCGTACGCAAAGTGGTGGCGTGCTGTGCCCCTATTCGTCGTTGCACATTGACATGTATCTGAAGGCGGCTTGATGCACTGCGCTGCGCATGCATAGCGCCCACTTTGCATTTAGTTCTGCTGCTTCGTTTCAATATCTAGTCCGAAAATGATCGGCATCTGTCTGCGGGTGGCATCACATCGCGTTGAAAGTGTCGATCACCCCACTCGGCTGATCAATCGTCAGGGTGCGACTGCAACCCCACCCAGCGCTGGCACCCTGAGCAACTCGCCCCACTGCACCAAACTCGCATTACCCTGCCCCAGCGCAAGCGTCACGTCCAGCACCTCCTGAGCATGCGCCGCCGGCCAAACCCGGCTGGTCAAGTCCATGAACTTGGACGCCAGTTCGGCGCGGCTGTAGGGGGCGGCGTCGTCACCGCGGTTGACGCCGGCCTCGCCCACCAGCGTGCTGCC
>RFWA01000655.1 GCA_009922295.1 Betaproteobacteria bacterium | reverse complement strand
GTTGAGGGCTACAAGGCTTACTACACCCCGCGCCTGTCCAACGTCTGGCTCACCAATTGATCGTCCAGGTGCAACAGGCTTGACATGCAGCAGCAGGAGAACACTGGGTCATGATGGCGTATTTCTTAAAGCGCTTGGTGCAGTGTATTCCGCTGCTGCTGCTGGTGAGCTTGTTGTCATTTGGTCTGATCAAGCTGGTCCCCGGCGATCCGGCAATTGTGATGGGCGGCACCAACGCCACTGCGGCTGAGATCGAAGTCATCCGCAAGAACCTTGGCCTAGACCGCCCATTTCACGTGCAGATTTTGAGCTTCTATGGCAATCTGGCTCAGGGTGACCTGGGGCGCTCGCTCATGCTCGGCCAACCGGTTCGGGACGCCATTCTGGAGCGGGTGCCGGCGACACTGGCTGTGGCACTGTATTCCATGCTCCTTACGCTTTTGGTGGGGCTCACCATCGGCGTGCTGGCGGCACTGCGGCACAACACGTGGGTTGACCAGGCGCTCATGACTGTGGCTTTACTCGGTGTCTCGCTGCCCAATTTTTGGCTCGGCTTGGTGTTGATCCTGGTGTTTTCAGTGCATCTGGGCTGGCTACCCACGGGCGGTTATGTCGAGCCCTCTGCGAACTTGATCGGTTGGCTGCGCAGTGCCACATTGCCAGCTATTTCTTTGGCGCTGCTGCAAATTGGGCTGTTGGCCCGCATTACGCGATCGGCCATGCTGGAGGTTTTGCGTCAGGACTACATTCGTACCGCGCGCGCCAAAGGTCTGCCTGAATTCATGGTCATCGCCAAGCATGCGATGGCCAATGTGGCGATTCCCGTGGTTACCGTCGTTGGGCTCATTTTTTCAGTGCTCTTATCGGGCTCGATCATCATAGAGACCGTGTTTTCAGTGCCAGGTATGGGTGCATTGCTGGGCAATGCCATCTTGCGTCGTGACTACCCCATGATTCAGGGCGGCCTGCTGTTCGTAGCCACTGCGCTCATGCTGCTCAATATTTTGGTTGATGTGGCGTACGCCTGGTTTGATCCTCGCGTACGGGTGGACGGGGGGCACTGACGTGGCAGTGAGCTCAGGCGTGATCCGCCGCTCCCTGGCTCTGGGCACGCTCAAGCGCTTGCTACGGCATCGGGCTTTCGTGATCGGCGCGGTGTTGTTCGGTGCCATGGTGTTGATGGCCGTTTTGGCCCCATTGCTCGGCGTTGGCGACCCCAACAAAATGGCGGTGCGCTTTAGATTTCAGCCTCCTTCCATGCAGTATCTTCTGGGTACAGACAACCTGGGCCGCTCTGTACTGAGTCGAGTGGTCTTCGGCGCCCAACTTAGTCTTTTGATTGGCCTTTGGGTGGTCGTTCTCAATGCGGTCTTTGGGGTGTTGTTGGGCGCGATCGCCGGCTACTTCTCACGTCTGGACGGGCCGTTGATGCGCTTTGCTGATGCCTTGATGGCATTTCCTTCCGTGCTGCTTGCCATCGGCATCGCGGCCGCCCTGGGGCCCTCAGCCACCACCGTGGTGATCGCCTTGGCCGTGGTCTATATTCCTCGTACCGCGCGTATCTTGCGTGCTTCTGTCTTGGTGGTTCGCGAGCTGGACTATGTTCATTCGGC
>RFWA01000654.1 GCA_009922295.1 Betaproteobacteria bacterium | reverse complement strand
GCCAGGTTTTTTCGCCGCAAGCCAAGGGGTAGCTGCCGCTGAACACCATATTCAGCGGGTTTTGAAAGTCCGCTTTCAAACCGCCTCTGTAGTCACTGCATTCAGCCGAGGACAAAGGCACAGTCGCTGGCAATTTGACACCGGCCAACGGCGGCTCCACATGCACACGTGCCACTTTGTTGGCCTGGTCCGGCACAAATTGAATCAGCAGCGATTTGTAATTGATCAGCAATGCATCGGGTGCGGCGTTGTAGGGCCGCAGCGGCTCGCCGTCAAAACCGCCCGGGTCTTGCGCCGGCACGCTGAACACGCTGCGGTCTAGCAGGATATCGCCCTGAATGCTGCGTATGCCAAGGCCTTGCACCCTGCGCAACAACAGCCACAGTTGCTCCACACCGAAACGCGGGTCGCCGCTGCCTTGCAGGTAAAGATTGCCTTGCAACACGCCATCGCGGACTTGTCCGTCCAGGGACACAGGCGTGCGCCAAGTGAACGCCGGACCGAGCAAATCCAGCGCTGCGCTGGTGGTGACCAGCTTCATGAGTGACGCCGGGTTGCGCTGCACACCGGCCTGGTGTTGCAAACGCGGGCTGCCCGTTTGCACCGGCAGCACGACCACGCTCAACGCGTCCGGCGGCAGACGCGCGGCTTTCAAGGCCTCCTGCACAGCTACGGGCAAAACAGCAGCAGTTTCTGCCCGTGCTTGCACGCACACTGCCAGCAGCACGGCAGTCAAGGCCCAGGGTTTGCAAAACAGGCTTGTCATACCGGCATTATCAAACCTGCACGGATAATCCTGGTATGCAATCTTTCATGAAACAGCTGCTCAGTGGCTCGTCGCGCCACACCGGCTGGCTGGCGGCTGTGGTCACGGTGTCGATCTGGTCTGCCTTTATCGTCATAGCCCGCGCTTCGGCCCGGCATGAGCTGCTGCCGTTGGATATCACCTGGGCGCGCATCATGGGTGCCAGCTTTATTCTGCTGCCCTGGTGCTGGTGGTCTGTGCAGCGCCAGCGCAGCACGGGGGCAGTGACGGGTTCGTTCGGCGGCTTTTCCCCGCTGCCCTGGCGCATCACCGTTCTCACCGGCCTGTTCGGCGGCTTCGGTTACGCGGTGTTGGCCTACAGCGCTTTCTTTTTTGCCCCGGCAGCGCACGGCTCGGTGCTGTTGCCGGGCAGCCTGCCTTTATGGACCAGCTTGCTGGCGGTGTTCCTACTTGGCGAACGGCTGCACGGCTACCGGCTGCTGAGTCTGGCCATGATCCTGGGCGGCGATTTGCTGGTCGGCGGCAGCAGCCTGCTGCATGCGTTTGAAGGCGGCACGGTATGGATAGGCGATGTGATGTTCATCGTCGCCAGTATGTGCTGGTCAGCCTACAGCGTCATCAGCCGCCGCTACCAGTTGCAAGCCGTGCAAGCCACCATGGCCATCACCTGCTTTGCTTTTTTCAGCTTTGTGCCGCTTTACCTGGTGTTGTGCGCCAGCGGTGTTTTAAGCACACATTTGCTCAGCGCACCATGGAGCGAAATCCTGTGGCACGCCTTGTTTCAAGGGGTCGGCTCGGTGGTGGTGTCGGGCATCAGTTTTACCCTGATGATTCGGGCTTACGGGCCGGTGCG
>RFWA01000653.1 GCA_009922295.1 Betaproteobacteria bacterium | reverse complement strand
AATAGGCTTCGTCTGGCTGGGCGGTGTGCAGCACCTGCTCAAGGGCAAAACCCTCCCAGCTGGCGCCGCTGCGTGGATGCTGCCAAAGTGCGGTGCTGTCGCCAACGCCCCACAGGTAATGCAGCAAGCCGCTGTCCCGGATGTAAACCTTGGGCGCCTTGATCTGGCGTTTACCCAGGTTCTCATGCCACGGCGGCAGTTGCCGCACCAGTTGCAGCCCCGTCAAGAAATCGAGATATTTGCGCACCGTCGGCTCGCTCACACCCAGACTGCGGGCTGGTACTGCGGCGTTCCAGGTTTGACCGTGGTGATGCGCCAGCAGGCGCCAAAAACGTTGCATCACTGGTGCTGCAACGTTCAGGCCCAGCATGGGCAGATCCCGCTCGATGATCAACGACAGGTAGTCCCGCAGCCAGCGCATGGCGGCACGGGGGCTGCTGGCCAGAACGGCGCGCGGAAAGCCGCCGCGTAACCACAGTTGGGCGGGGTCCAGCCCCCTGACCTCATGCAACCCCAACCCGCTGACAAAGAGCAGGCTCATGCGGCCAGCCAGTGATTCGCCGGCCTGTTTCATGAGGACGGGTGACGCACTGCCGAGCAACAGGAACTGGGCATGGCGTTCGAACTGGTCCAGCAGCGTGCGCAGCACCGGAAACAGGTCTGGCCGACGCTGCACTTCATCAATCACGATGGTGCGGTCCTGCGTCAGCAAGCCACTCAGCGTGATCGCGGGCTCGCTGAGCTGTTCCAGCGACGCCGGGTCTTCCAGGTCAAAGTAGGCGCAACCATGCAGGCGCGCATATTTTTTTGCCAGGGTGGACTTGCCGACCTGCCGAGCACCGAGTAAAGCCAGCGCACGCGACTCGTCCAAGCGGCTGCTCATGGCGTCGAAAATGTCTTGGCGTTCTATCATGGCTATGAATAGTACCTTGAAAATCCAAATCTCTGGAATGGATTTTCAAGCTATATTGAGCATTTCATCCGTCAAGTATCTGGCAGATTCAGCGCGGCCAGCCGCTCGGGCGTGCCCACATCGGTCCAGGGGCCGGTGTACAGCTCGGCACTGACGCGGCCCTGGGCGATGGCGGCGCGCAGCAGCGGTGCCAAGGGGGCTTTCAGGCCCTGCGGGTTGTCGGGCGGGATGTCGCAAAACGGGGGCGCGAACAGGGCTTGTCGGTAGAGGCCGATGGTGGAATAGGTGAAACGTCTTGCGGCCTGGTTCAGCGCCAGGCCCACGTCGCTCAGGCCGAAATCGCCCTTTGGGTTGTGCGCCGGGTTGGGCACCAGCCACAGGTGGGCCAGTTTGTCGCTGGCCGTAAAGCGCGCTACTGCAGCCTGGCTGAACACAAAATCAGGGGTGAACACGTCACCCGCCAACACCCAGAACACCTCAGCCAGCAGCGGCAGCGCTCGCACAATGCCGCCGGCGGTTTCCAGCGCGCCACCAAAGTCCCGGCCCTCGTGCGAGTACTGCAGGCGCAAACTTTGGGTATGCTCTGATTTATGTAGCAAACTTGTCAATAAAGACGGGGGCTCAGGGCTAATTTCATCACCAAATTTCGCCACAATCTGCTCGGCCAGCCAGTCGGTGTTGACCACCACCTCTGCCACACCGGCCCG
>RFWA01000652.1 GCA_009922295.1 Betaproteobacteria bacterium | reverse complement strand
TTGCCGGCAGAGCCGCAACTGTTTGCGCGGCCAGTGGCAGCGGTGCCCCACCTCAGTGGTGCCAGCTGGGAGGTCGGCCTGGAGGCCGACGCCACAGCACTGCTCGCTTCCGAGCGGCACGACGTCTGGGATGAACTAACCCGGCGTTTTGAGTCACGCCTGATCCTGGCCGCATTGGCTGCCACACGTGGGCGGCGTATCGAAGCGGCGCACAAGCTCGGCATTGGCCGCAACACCATCACGCGCAAGATCCAGGAACTGGGCCTGGAGTAGCCCGTTGCCCGGGGCGCTTGCCGGCCTAGGTCAGTTCCCTTATGTCCAGGTCGATGTCTATGACCACCGGCGCGTGGTCACTGGGCCGCTCATTGCCGCGTGGTGTGCGGTCGACACGGCAGCTGCGGACCATGGGTTTGAGCGCCTCACTGACCAAAATATGATCAATCCGCAGGCCTTGGTTGCGCCGAAAGCCGAAGTTGCGGTAATCCCACCAAGAGTAGTTTTTTGGCGGCTGGGGGAACATGCGCACACCATCATGCAGACCCAGCGCCACCAGCGCGCGCAGCTGGTAACGCTCCTCCTCGGTGCAGTGGATGGTGTCTTTGAGCCCGACTGGGTCCCACACATCGGCGTCGTCAAAGGTGATGTTGAAATCCCCCATCAGGACCAGCTGGGGGTGGGACTGCAGCTCGACTCGCACCCAGTCGCGCAGGCCCTTGAGCCAGCTCATCTTGTACTCAAACTTGTCGCTGCCCGGTTCCTGGCCGTTCGGGAAATAACCGCCAATGACCCGAACGCCCGCCACATCGGCGCTGATCACACGCGCCATGTCGTCTGCAAAGCCGGGGATGTTGCGCACCGCGTTCAGCGCCGGTTCGCGCGTCAGTAGCGCCACACCGTTGTAGGTTTTCTGGCCGAAGCACTGAGCCTGGTAGCCGGCCTCAGCCAGCGCGGCAAACGGAAATTTGTCGTCTGTCAGCTTGAGCTCTTGCAGCGCCAGCACATCGACCGGGTTGGCTTGAAGCCAGTCCAGCACCTGCGGCAGCCGCACCGTCAGGGAGTTCACGTTCCAGGTGGCAAGTTGCATAGTTTTTTAGGTCTCTAGCCCTTGTCAGGCCTCAAGAGTTTGCTATCAAAATTGAAGTTAAACCTGCGTGACTATCACGCTGCTTATGGTCGTTTTTTGTAGGTGACAAAACTGAAATTCATACCGCTGGTCGAAGTCTGCAGCAGGCGCGCCGTCTCCACCCAGCTGGCGTCAAATTCGGGCGCATAAGCGTCGCCTTCAAAGGGCGCATCGATTTCGGTCACATGCGCTGAAGCGGCCAGTGGCAGGGCCTGGGCGTACAGTTCTGCTCCGCCGATCACCCACACATCGGGCTGGTCCTGGCACTGCTGCAGTGCTTCGGTCAGCGAGTGGGCGCACAACGCGCCCTCGGCTTGCCAGCCAGGCTGGCGCGTCACGACAATATTGCGCCGACCGGGCAGGGGGCGGAACCTTGGTGGCAAGGAATCCCAGGTTTTGCGACCCATGATCACGGGGCAGCCCAGGGTTAGGCGCTTGAAATGTGCCAGGTCTTCGGGCAAATGCCAGGGTAGGGCGTTGTTGCGGCCGATCACGCCA
>RFWA01000651.1 GCA_009922295.1 Betaproteobacteria bacterium | reverse complement strand
CGACCCCCGCACCCTGCGCCTGTCCTTCGTCACGCCCAGTGTGGCCGAGATCCACCGCGGCGTGGCCGCCCTGGCCGACGCTATCCGGGCGCAGCAAGCATGAGCACGAATACTTTTAACTCGGGGGCCATTCAACGGCCTTACCAACAGGTCGATGTGTTCACAGCCCAGGGTTACTTGGGCAACCCACTGGCCGTGGTGCTGGACGGCGGCGGGCTGGACGACGACCAAATGGCGGCCTTTGCACGCTGGACCAACCTGTCGGAGACCACCTTTGTGCTGCCGGCCAGTGCCGAGGCGGCCGCGCTGGGTGCCGACTACCGGCTGCGCATCTTCACGCCCGGTGGTGAGTTGCCCTTTGCCGGCCACCCCACGCTGGGCAGCTGCCACGCCTGGCTGGCCCATGGCGGCCAGCCGAAACAGCCAGGGCAGGTGGTGCAGGAATGCGGCGTGGGTCTGGTCACACTGCGCCGCGACGGCACGCGGCTGGCCTTTGCCGCACCCGCGCTGCGCCGCAGCATGCCGGAGCCGGCGCTGCTGCAAGCGGTGCTGGCGGCGCTCGGCCTGCAGCCCGCGCAGGTGCTGGCGGCCCAGCTGTTGGACAACGGACCGCAATGGTTGAGCCTGTTGCTGGACTCACCTGCCACCGTGATGGCCGTGCAGCCCGACCACGCCGCCCTCAAAACTTTAGGGCAAAAAGTGGGCCTGGCTAGCGTGGAATATAGCGATATAGCTCCTTTATTGATAGCGAGATCCAACCGGGAAGCGCGAGCCTTTGGCAGCCGGGCCGACGCTACTGCCGAGCCCGGGGCCGCGACTGGGCTGCATGTGCGCGCCTTTGCCGCAGCCATCGGCGTGCCCGAAGACCCGGTGACCGGCAGCCTCAACGCCAGCCTGGCGCAGTGGCTGATCGCCGAAGGCGTGCTGCCCGAGCGCTACACCGCCCGGCAGGGTGCCGCGCTGGGGCGCGACGGCTGGGTGTACATCACGCAGGATTCGGCGGGCCAGGTCTGGGTTGGCGGTGATTCGGTGACCTGCATCGCTGGCACGGTGCTGCTGTGAGCGCCGCGCCACTCGCGGCCACGCTGGACCACCTGGTGGTGCTGGCGACCAGCCTGGCCAGCGGCGTGGCCTGGGCCGAGGCCACACTGGGCGTCACCCCCGGCCCTGGCGGCGAACACCCGCTGATGGGCACCCACAACAGACTGCTGCGCCTGAGCAACGGGAAGGGGCAACCAGGTGCTGCCTACCTGGAGATCATCGCCATCAACCCGGCCGCCACGCCAACGCTGCAGCCACCAGAACACCGCTGGTTCGACATGGACGACCCAGCCCTGCGCGAGCGCGTGGCGCAAATGGGGCCGCAGCTGGTGCACTGGGTGGCGCGGGTGCCGGCACTGGCCGTTGCCCTGCAGGCGTGGCAGCAACTGGGCATCGAACGCGGTGAGGCGCGCGCCGCGTCGCGCAACACGCCAGCCGGGCTGCTGCAGTGGCAGATCAGCCTGCGCCCGGACGGCCAACGCTTGTTTGACGGCTGCCTGCCCACGCTGATCGAATGGGGGCCGCACCACCCGACCGCCACCATGCCCGACAGCGGCCTGGCGCTGCAGTCGCTCAAACT
>RFWA01000066.1 GCA_009922295.1 Betaproteobacteria bacterium | reverse complement strand
CAAGCTGTCGGCAGTGCCGCGGACGCCCTCGCTGACCCATCGGTTCAGCGGCTCGACGCCGCGGGCCTGTCCCTCATGCCCGGACTGATTGACGGCCATGTGCACAGCACGTTTGACAACGCAGCTGGCCATGATGAGTTGTTTTACCACCGGCGCCCGGGCATGGCGGCGATCACGGCTGTGCGCAATGTTCGGCGCATCCTGACCTCAGGATGTACCGGTTTTTTTGACGCCGACTCGTTGTTCGATCTGGGCGTCGATCTGAAGGAGGCCATTCAGCATGGCGTGATCGAAGGACCCCGCATGGCTGTGGGCGGCTATGCCCTGATGACCTCGGTCGGTGGTGCCGCCGGACGTCTTATGCCGGACAGCGGCACGATGGCTTATGCGGTTTTGTTGCAAGGCAAAGACCAAATCATTGCGGAGGTACGCCGGCAGATCAAGATCGGCTGCGACTGGATCAAGGTTCACGTCACCGGTTCGCTGTCCAACCGCAGAAGCGAGGGCGAAATGGTGACCTTCACAATGGAAGAGTTGCGCATCATTTGTGACATCGCCCACAGCTTTGGCGTCCAGGTCGCAGGGCACTGCCGCGGCGCACACTCGATCAAAGTGGCTTGTGAGGCTGGCTTTGACCAGATCATTCACGCCACGCTGATGGACGACGATGCGCTGGATGCAGTGGTTAAACACGGCGCCTTCCTGGTCCCGGCCATGACATTCCAGGCAAACCTCATGGAGTTTGGCGACGCCATCAATGCCAGCCCCACGCTTCAGGACATTTTTCGGCGAGAAATTGAGGGGAGTGCCGCGATGCTGGCCAAGGCCTACAAGGCGGGTGTACCCGTCTTGTGCGGGACCGAATCCGGTTTCTCTGTCACCCCGTATGGTGATTGGCATTACCGAGAGATGGAGGTGTTCGTCAAGCACTTGGGACTGACGCCCTTACAGGCGATCCAGTGCGCCACGCAGTCCGGTGCGTTGGCACTCCGCATGAAAGACAAAGTCGGCACCATCGAGGCGGGCCGCTTGGCTGACCTTCTTCTCATTGACGGTGACCCGTCAAAGGATGTCAGTGTGGTGGGTCGTCGCGACAAATTGCGCATGGTGATGATGGGTGGCAAGCAGATCGATCTCACGCGGACCGACCCGGACCGAACGCCACTGCCCGAATGGCGCGTACACGAGTTCGGCAGCATCCTGTCCAAAGAGGTGGTTCAGCAGGCGCGCGGCGGTCAGCCGATCGGCGGCCATGGAGCACAGACATGACCGAGCGCTTGGCCCTTGTCACCGGCGGCGGTAGTGGGATTGGCGCCGCCATCGCCCGCGCCGCGAGCCGGGCCGGCTACCGGGTCGCTATCATGGACGCGCAGGCCGACGCTGCCGCGGCCATGGCCAGGGAGCTGGGCAATGCCGTGGCACTTCCCTGTGACGTCACCGATGAACTGGCTGTGGACGCAGCATTGGCAACCCTGGGCGCCACACCAGACCTGCTCGTCAACAACGCTGGCATTGTCAAGTTCGGTCACCTTGTTGACATGAGCGTCAAGGACTTCCGCAGGGTGCTGGAGGTCGACCTGGTCGGTGTCTACATCTTGTCACGGGCAGTGGGCCTCATGATGCGTGCCCGAGGGCAGGGCAACATCGTCAATATCTCGTCCATCAACGCCATTACCCCCAGTCTGGGCACCAATGCGTATGCCGCCGCCAAGGGCGGACTGGTGACCATGACCAAGCTGTTGGCCCTTGAACTCGGGCCGCATGGTGTCCGTGTCAATTCGGTCTCGCCGGGCTTTGTCGATGGGGGTATGAGCACCGCCGTTTTTGCAAATCCCCGCACCAGGGATATCCGCACCAAGGCGGTGCCGCTGCGCCGCCTCGGTTCTACCGAGGACATCGCGCAAGCCGTGATGTTCCTGGCCTCCGACGCTGCGGCCTATGTCCATGGACAAGACCTCGGTGTTGACGGTGGCCTGGTCCATAGCCTGTTGTCCCAAATACCGCGAGATTAGCCATGACGCGTAACTTGATCCTCACCGGCGGCGTCTTTCATCCCTTTGAAGATGCTTGCGAGTCCTTGACCCATACGCTTTTGGAGGTCGGCATTGAGTCTGACGTCACCACCGACATCAGCAGTGGCTTGTCGTGGCTCGATGACGGCGGCTACGATTTACTCACGGTGTACGCTTTGCGCTGGCCGATGGAGCAAGAGCGTTTCGCCAACGACCGTGCCCGTTGGGCTGTCACCCTGAGCGCCCAGGACCAGGCACGAATCAACGCGCATCTGTCAGCGGGTCGTGGTGTGCTGGCGTTGCACACCGCGGCCATCAGTTTCTCAGACTGGCCGAGGTGGCGCGACATCGTGGGTGCAGGCTGGATTTGGGGCACATCCAATCACCCGCCGCACGGGCCGGTGGATGTCCGTATGACAACCCGTGAGCACCCCATCACCCAAGGTTTGGAGGCATTCAACTTCCCTGAAGAGGCGTATGCGCGCATGGACCTGGTTCCCGGCATTCAAGCGCTGGCCACTGTACAGGCACCGTCGCAAGAGGAACCCTCGCCCTGCTTGTGGGCCCGTGAGGTCGATGGCGCCAGGGTTGTCTACAACGCGTTGGGCCACGACAGCGCCTCGCTGAACCACCCTACCCACAAGCGTCTGCTGCAACGCGCAGCGCTGTGGGCCATTCGCGGCAGTGACCAGGACATAGCCGCATGCTGAACAAACCCCAATGCTGGAGCCTGCCATGAATACTCTGCAAGACAAGTCCATCCTGGTCACCGGCGGCGGCACCGGAATCGGGGCTGGCTGCGCCCGTTATTTTGCGGCTCGTGGCGCTCGGGTCACCATCAGCGGGCGTCGCGAGAGCCGTCTGCGCGAGGTGGCCGATGCCATTGGCCCCAGCTGCCACTTCGTGGTCGGCGATGTCACACTCGCCGCTGATCGTCAGCGCATGCTGGACGCTGCCATCGCCCACGGGCAAGGGCGTCTCGATGCATTGGTCAATAACGCAGGCATTACCCATCACAGCGGACTGGTTGGTCTGGATGAAGACAGCCTGATGCGGGTGCTCCAAAGCAATATCGCGGCACCTCTGATGCTGACCCAGGCGGCCTTGCCCGCATTGGAAGCCAGCCAGGGTAGCGTCATCTTCATTGGCTCGGTGCACACGCGCTTGGCTTTGGCCGGCCGCTTGGCATACGCAACGTCGAAGGGCGCTGTGCAAAATATGTCGCGCGTGCTGGCGGCTGAACTCGGGCCCCGCAAAGTCCGCGTCAACTGTGTGATCCCCGGCGCAGTGGCCACAGAGATCAATGCCGCAGTGACCGGTCAGGACCCGGCAGAGGCCAAAGCCTTCTTTTACAAACTGGCCCATATGCACCCGATCGGGCGCATTGGTGAACCTGAAGACATCGCACAGGCTATGGAGTACCTGATCCTCGCCACCTGGACCACAGGTGCTGTCGTCGATGTCGATGGCGGCATGGGTTTGGGCGCTGCAAAACTCTAGGCGTCAAACGGCATCAACCTTCAAGCCAAACTAACCAAAGACACGCACCGTGAACCAAGCGACTGACAAACAACTCCTGGCACCCGCCATCTCCGGCGATGCCCTGGCCGAAGCCCGAGCCCTGATCGGCCTGCCCATCCGGGTTGAGCAATGGAATTACGAGGCCACCCGGGACGTCATTCGGCACTACGCCTGGGGCATTGGCGACGATAACCCACTCTTCTCTGACCCCGAGTACGCCAAGAGCACCCCCTGGGGTGGCATCATTGCGCCACCGACATTTTTCTTTGGCATCTGGGATGCCGTGGTGGCGCCTGGCTTGCCTGACGTGCAGTGGTACTACTCGGGTATCGACGCTGAGTTTTATCACCCGATCCGGCGTAATGACGCCATCACGGCATCGGCAGAGTACGTCGATGCTCAGCCGCTGTCAGGTAAAACTGTGGCCAACATGATTGTGCAGACTGGCGATGTGCGTTACCACGATCAAAATGGCCGGCTGATGACCAAGGTGCTGTCGCACTGCTTCCGAGTGGCGCGCCAGGCTGCCAAGGGCGGTCTGAGTTACGCGCCGCGTGAGAAGCACGTGTTTACTGCCGATGAACTGGCTCACATTGCTGATGCCCAGATCAATGAGTTTGTCCGCGGCAGCGCGGTCCTGTACTGGGATGATGTCGTTGTGGGGGCTGACCTACCTGGCACCGTGCGCGGACCGATCAACCAACTTGACATGACAACCTACTATTGCGGCGCGGTCGGCACGTCTGGCTACAAGTCAACCAAGCTGCGCTGGAAATACAAGAATTGGGCCAACCACAGCCCTGAAAAGCTGCCCAACAACTACGACAAAAGCTACTACGGTGCGGTGGTGCTGCCCAGCATTGGCCACCAGGACGCCAAAGTTGCCACCGTCGATCTGGGCATGCCTGGGCCTTACGACAACGGGCCGCAGCGTTGTGGCATGCTGACCACGGTGGTGACCAACTGGATCGGCGACGGCGGGTTTGTGCGGAGCGTTAGCGCCCGCCTAAAGATGCCGGTCATCTTTGGTGACTGCAATTATTTCAAAGCTCGGGTCACTGCCAAACGCAAGGTCGACGGGGTCGGTTTGGTGGACATCGAGCTGTGGGGTGAGAACCAACTGGGCCAACTGACGATCAAGGGCTCGGCAGTGGCCGAGTTGCCCTGCCGCTGATGCTGCAGTTTTCTTGGTGACCGCATGACCGATTTCGCGCGTCTGCTCAGACCGGCCAGCATCGCGGTGGTGGGGGCTTCGCCGGACGCTGGCAAGTTGGCCGGAAGACCGTTGGCCTATCTGCGGCGCTATGGCTATCAGGGCCGCGTCTATCCGGTGAATCCCAAGCATGCGCAGATCGACGGCGTCGCCTGCAGTGAGACCATTCAAGACCTGCCGCGCAATATTGATTTGGCGCTGATCCTGCTCCCGGCCTCGGGCGTCGCCCAAGCCCTGGAAGCCTGCGCCCTGCAAGGCGTGGCCAACGCGATCTCCATCGCTGGCGGCTTTGCCGAGGCCGGTGCGCCGGAAGCGCAGCAACAACTCACAGCCATCTGCCAAACGCATGGCATCCGGCTGGTGGGCCCGAATTGCGTGGGCTTGCTTAACCCTGCGTTGGGTGTGACCGCCACGTTTTCCAGTGAGCTCAAAAACGCCTTGCCGCGGCCCGGCAAAGTGGCGCTGTTCACGCAATCAGGGGCGTTGGGCAATTCGCTGTTGCAGAGCTTTAACGACCTGGGGCTCGGCCTAGCGTATTGGGTATCGACCGGTAATGAAGCGGACATTGGTGTCCTTGAATTGGTGTCATACGCGATTGAGGACGACCAGGTTCAGTTGATCGCGCTGTATGTGGAAGGCCTTCAGCATGGGGAGCAGTTGCTGGCTTTGGCGCGACGGGCACGTGCTGCGGGCAAGATCATCGTGGTGTTGCGGGCTGGTCGATCCCAGCAGGGCCGCGCAGCGGCGGTTTCGCACACGGGCAAACTCGCCGGTGCCTGGAAGGTCTGGTGCGATGTCGCGGCACAGGCCGGCCTTGTCACGGTGAATAACCTGGATGAGTTGCTGGACGTGGTGGCGGCAGTCGATCGGTTTGGACACCCGGCGCTGGATGCAGCCCCAGGTTTGGGTGTGTTGACGATTTCAGGCGGCTTGGGGGTTTTGATTTCTGATGCCGCTGCCGATGTGGGCTTGGCCATTCCAACCTTTGGGGAGGCGACACAGGCTGGGCTGCGGGCAATCCTGCCGCCGCAGATGACCGTCGCCAACCCGGTAGATACCGCCCTGTTCACCGATGAAAAGGGCTACGCTCAGTGTGCCGAGTCGGTGTTGCGTGATCCAGCCATCGGAACCCTGCTGCTGGTGCTGACTCGGCTGGCGCATGACTACCAAGCCTTGCTGCCTTGGCTGGAGCAACTTGCCGCTGACGCCATGCGTCTGAACAAGTGTCTGGCACTGACATTTTTGTCCTCCTCTGACACGATGTTGGTGGCGGATCGTCGCCGCGTGATGCAGTCCGGTGCCCTGGTGCTGCCAACCGCTGAGCGTGTGGTGGCAGCCTTGGGCCGGCGTGGGCAAGTCGTCAGGGCGCTGCCCAATGTGGAGTCAATCGCCCTGCAGCAGGTGGGCCCCAGCACATCGGTGGCGCATTTCCTGGCCGAGGCGGGCGTGCCAGTGTTGCCCGAACGCATGTGCACCGACTTAGACGCCGCCCTCGACTTCGCCACGCGTCAGGGCTATCCTGTGGTGTTGAAGGTGGTATCTCCCGACATTCCCCACAAGAGCGAGGTCGGCGGCGTAGCCCTCCACCTGACCGACGCGCGCGCATTGACTGACGCCTGGCGCGACATGCAGGCATCGGTCAGCAGGCTGGCGCCGAGGGCGAAAATTACAGGCTACTCGGTTCAACCCATGCTCAGCGGCGGTTTTGAGCTGATCGTTGGTTGCTCAGTTGACCCCGAACTGGGCCGCGTGCTGATGGTGGGCGCCGGTGGCATTTGGGCCGAAATCCTCGATGATGTGAGATTCTTGGGGCTGCCTGTCAGCCGAGCTGAAATTTCATCCGCACTGCAGAGCCTTCGCATTGCGCCTATCTTGCGCGGTGCGCGTGGCCGTCATACACCGGCTCGCCCAGCAGTTTTATGCCGATTCCGGGATTGCCGAGGTCGACCTCAACCCCCTGCTGGTTCGCCCGCAGGGGCAGGGCGTGATGGCATTGGACGTTCTCGTGGTGCCGTCCTCGACCCAGGCAGGATTCGCCCGATGAACATCCTGCACCGCGATCGGGTGGCAGACACTGGCCTGTCTGCCGGCGCCACCGAACCCATGAAGTCATTGCGAACGGGTTTGCGCATTCTGCTCGAGTTTGAAAACAACCAACGCGATTTCAGTGTTACCGAGCTGGCAGCCCGCTGCGGCCTGGCAAAGAGCCAGGTCTCGAAAATCCTCAGTGCCCTGGTAGGCAGTGGTCTGGTGGTGCAGGACCCAGTGACTCGCACCTACTCGGTTGGCCAGCGATGCTATGTGCTGGGCTCCCGTTTCACCACGTACGACGGTCTGTGTCAGGCCGCCACACCGGTGATGCGTGAACTGCTTAACCGAACCGGTCACAGTGTGCGGCTGTCGGTTCCCGACGGTGAGCAGACGCTGTACCTGATCGGTTTAGAGGGGCCGATGTTCATGGACACCGGTTGGCGCTCTGGCAGCAGTGTGCCGTTTGGCGCCTCGTCGGCAGGCCGCGTTTTGATGGCCCACCTCGATCCCGACAGGAGCCGGCATCTGCTCAGTTTGCCCGTCCCGGCGCTCACCCCCGATACCGTGCGAGATCGTGACACCTTGGAACGGCTGGTGGTCGCCGCTCGTCGTGATGGCTATTGTGTGCAGCGCAACGAAACGTCGCCCGGCCTGGGTGTGGTGTCCGTGCCCCTGTTCAAGGAGGCCCAGCAGATTGTTGGCGCGCTGGGTTTGGCGTTTCCATCCCACCATATTGACGCCGACGCTGAACGCGCACTGATCGCAGCGCTGCACGAGGCAGCGCGTGCGATTTCCCAGCGCTTGGGTTGCGGCGTTTACCCCTTCGGCATCGGCAAACCCCAGGGTATGCCGATGGACGGCATCACACCAGCAGCGCGTTAACCCGTTTCACATAGGCGGCTGGGTCGGCCGGCAGACCCCCCTCGGCCAGCAGCGCCTGGTCGAACAGGATGTGCGCGAGGTCGTGGAAGTGCACCGAGCCGTCGAGCTTTTTCACCAGCGGATGTTCGGCGTTGACTTCGAGCACGGGTTTGACCTCAGGTGCGCTCTGGCCGGCCTGCTTGAGCATGCGCGCCAGTTGGGTGCTCATGCCGTGGTCCTGCACCACCAGGCAAGCCGGGCTGTCCACCAGCCGGGTGGTCACCCGCACGTCTTCGGCCTTGTCTTTCAGGGCTTCTTTCAGTTTGGCCAGCAGTGGCTTGAAGGTCTCAGCCGCTTCTTCAGCCGCTTTTTTCTCGGCTTCATCCTGCAGTTTGCCCAGGTCGACCGCGCCCTTGGCCACGCTTTGCATCGGCGTGCCGTCAAATTCATTCAGGTAGTTCAGAGCCCACTCGTCGACGCGGTCGGTCATCAGCAGCACTTCGATGCCTTTTTTCTTGAAGACTTCGAGTTGCGGGCTGTTTTTGGCGGCGGCCAGGCTGTCGGCGGTGATGTAGTAAATGGCTTCCTGGCCCTCCTTCATGCGCGCCTTGTAGTCGGCCAGGCCCACGCTCACGGTATCGCTGGTGCTGCTGGCAAAGCGCAGCAGCTTGGCCAACCGGTCCTTGTTGCCAAAGTCTTCGCCCAATCCTTCTTTGAGTACGGCACCAAACTCGTTGTAGAACTTGGTGTACTTGCCAGCGTTGGCTTCCGCCGCCGCCTTGTCCTCGGCGCTCAGCACATCGGTCACCTCACCATCAGCGGCTTCTGGCAGACGGTCATGGCGTGCCAAGTCTTCGAGCATGCCCAGCACGCGCTTGGTGCAGCCTTCACGAATGGCCTTCACGTCGCGGCTTTCCTGCAACAGCTCGCGGCTGACGTTGAGCGGCAGGTCGGCCGAATCGACCACGCCTTTGACAAAGCGCAGGTAGGTGGGCATCAGCGCCTCGGCGTCGTCCATGATGAAAACGCGCTTGACGTAGAGCTTGATGCCGGCTGATTTTTCGCGGTTGTACAGGTCCATCGGCGCTTTGGACGGGATGTACAGCAGCTGGGTGTACTCGGTGCTGCCTTCAACCCGGTTGTGGGTATGTGCCAGCGGCGCCTCGAAGTCGTGGCTGATCTGCTTGTAGAACTCGTCGTACTGCTCGTGGCTGATGTCTTTTTTGGCACGGGCCCAGATGGCGTTGGCCTTGTTCACCGACTCCCATTCGCCAGTTTTGACCATGCCACCGGGTTGGCGGCCGCCGTTTTCGTCGCTGGGGTTGATCAGTTCGCCGTCTTTCCACTCTTCTTTTTCCATCAGGATCGGCAGGCTGATGTGGTCGGAGTACTTGCTGATGATGCCCTTGACCTTCCAGGCGCTGGCGTAATCCAGCGCGTCGTCGCGCAGGTGCAGCGTCACGCTGGTGCCACGTGCGGAGCGGTCGATGGTTTCGACTTCAAAGTCACCGGCGCCGCCGCTGATCCAGCGCACCCCTTCTGCGGCGCTCAGGCCGGCACGGCGCGACTCGACCGTGATCTTGTCGGCCACGATGAAACCCGAATAGAAACCGACGCCAAACTGGCCAATCAGCTGCGAGTCGGCTTTCTGGTCGCCCGAGAGCTTGGAGACAAAGTCTTTGGTGCCGCTCTTGGCAATCGTGCCCAGGTGGTCGATCGCTTCCTGCTGGCTCATGCCGATGCCGTTGTCGGTGATGGTCAGTGTCTTGGCGTCTTTGTCAAAACTGACCCGCACCTCCAGATTGGGCGCGTCTTCGTACAGGCCGCTGTTATTGATGGCTTCAAAACGCAGCTTGTCGCAGGCGTCAGAGGCGTTGGACACCAGCTCGCGCAGAAAAATTTCCTTGTTGGAGTAGAGCGAGTGGGTGACGAGGTGCAGAAGCTGGGCCACTTCGGCCTGGAAGGAGAGGGTTTGCTTGCTCATAGGTGTGGTGTGGTCTCAATAAACAGAGGGTGCCTGGTTGGCGCCGGAGCCGGTCTCCCGGACAACCCACAATTATGGGCGATGCGCCATCATTTCAAGGCGCCCGCCGTCCTCCCCACAGTGCGCTGCGCCCCATAGAATGGTGTCTACCCCTCTCGCCCGCTGCCGCATGACCACTTTATCTACGCCCCAAGCTAGGGAGCTTGCAGCGCCTTGGTTGGCCGTGGCCCGGTCGGAGATGGGGGTTCGTGCCTTCCCGTTGGGTGAGAGCAATCCCCGCATCACTGCCTACCACGCCGGCACCAATATTCAGGGTTACGACGACAAGGCCTCCTGGTGCTCTTCCTTTGTGAACTGGGTGCTGGCGCAAAGCGGGATCAAGGGCACTGGCTCTGCACTGGCGCGAAGCTGGCTCGATTGGGGTGAGCCGCTAGAGGCGCCAGTGCCTGGCTGCATTGCTGTGCTGTGGCGCGATGATCCCGCCAGTTGGAGAGGCCACGTGGGTTTTTGGTTGCGTAAGGACGCTACCCAGGTGCACCTGCTCGGTGGTAA
>RFWA01000650.1 GCA_009922295.1 Betaproteobacteria bacterium | reverse complement strand
TGCATGCCCGCTTTTTCTCGCACCGCCTGCGGAATAGTGACCTGGCCTTTGCTGGTGATTTTCATCTGAAATCCTTACTTCAAGTAGTAAGAATCTTACCCAACAACGCCCTCTGAGCGCAAGCGTGCGATGGCAGCGGCGTCCAAGCCCCACTCGCGCAAGAGTTCGTCCGTGTGTTCGCCCAGCGCAGGCGGGGGGCGGTGCAGTACCGGCGGGTTGTCCATCAGGCGCAAAGGGCTGGCGACCGAGGCAATTTCGGCCACGCCGGTGGCGCCCTGGCTTGCGGCGCTGAGTGGCTGCGTGATGGCGAGTTCTCGGGCTTGCACTTGCGCGTCGGCAAAGGCCTGGGCCACGGTGTTGATCGGTCCGCAGGGCACGGCGTGGTGTTCCAGGTCGGCAATCCATTGGGCGGTGCTGCGGGTGCGGGTAACGGATTGCAACAAGGGTTCGAGCACATCGCGGTGGCGCACGCGCTCGGTATTGACGTGAAAGCGCGGGTCGGCGGCCCATTCGGGGTGGCCGGCAACGGCACAAAAGCGGGCGAACTGGCCGTCGTTGCCCACGGCCAGCAGCATGGCGCCGTCGGCGGTTTCAAAGTCGCGGTAGGGCACCAGGCTGGGGTGGCTATTGCCCTGGCGTTGGGGCGATTGGCCGGTGTTCAAAAAGCCCGCCGCTTGGTTGGCCAAAATGGCCATCCCCACGTCGAGCAAGCTCATGTCGATGTGCTGGCCCAGGCCGGTGCGGTGGCGCACCTCTACGGCGGCCAGGATGGCGCTGCAGGCGTAGACGCCGGTAAACAAATCGGTCAGCGCCACGCCCACGCGCTGGGGGCTGCCGCCGGGCGTGCCCTCGGGTTTGCCGGTGATGCTCATCATGCCGCTCATGGCCTGGACCATCAGGTCGTAGCCGGCGCGCTCGGCATAGGGGCCGGTTTGCCCAAAGCCGGTGATGGAGCAGTAAATCAGGCGCGGGTTCAGCGCGCGCAAACTGGCCTGGTCCAGGCCATAGTGCGCCAGGCCGCCGACCTTGAAGTTTTCCACGACGATGTCGCATTGCAGGGCGAGTTGTTTGACCAATGCCTGGCCTTCGGGCTGGGCAATGTCGATGGCAATGGAGCGCTTGTTGCGGTTGCAGGCGGTGAAGTAGCTGGCCTGCGTGGTTTCCTGCCCCTGGGCGTCGCGCAAAAAGGGCGGGCCCCAGTGGCGGGTGTCGTCGCCCTCGCCGGGTTTTTCGATTTTGATGACATCGGCCCCCAAGTCGGCCAGCATCTGGGTACACCAGGGCCCGGCGAGTACCCGGGAGAGGTCGAGGACTTTGAGATGCGCGAGGGCGGGCGTGGTTTGGGGCATGGGCGGGGCTGGTGTCAAAAGCGATAGCGTAACGACTTGTCTGCTGCGCAAGTTTGCGCCAGATCCAAAGGTGCGCAAAAAACAGGCAATTAAGGGAGTTGTACGCCGTCCAAGTAATACCAGCGCCCGTTCTCCAGCACAAAGCGGCTGCGTTCGTGCAAGCGCCATGCGGGGGCGCGTGCGGGTTTGAAGCGGGCGACAAACTCCACCTGCGCATGCTCGGCGTCTAGCACCTGCGCGCTGCGCACTTGCAGGCCCAGCCATTTGCCATC
>RFWA01000649.1 GCA_009922295.1 Betaproteobacteria bacterium | reverse complement strand
GGTCTCGCCCAGAAACAGCGTCACGATGGTCAGCCCGATCAGCAACGAGCAAAAAGTCAGCAGCGCCACGCACACATTAACCAGCAAGCCGCGCTTGCGCAAATCGGCCAGCTCGGCGTGCACTGCGGCAGAGGGCGCTGCATCGGGTCGCGCGTCCAGACGCTCCTCCAAGGTGCGCGCCCGGTCGATGATGCGGGCCAGCCGCCCGGTCACCGCACCGATCATGGCCGCCACCGCCGTCAGCAGAAACACCGGGGCCAGGGACAACTGGATGCCGTGGGTAACGGCGCTGGCATCGGCAGAAAAAAACATGGTGGCTCTCACTGGGCTGGGCTAGGGCTTGAGTTTAGGCCCTGGCTTGCCCGCTATAGTGGTTGGCTTGATCCACGCCCTATCCAGAAGGCTTTTGCATGAACCTGATCCGCCTGGCAGACCTCAGCCCTGCCGACGTGCACCACATCTGGGCCCTGGTTGGCCAGCCTGCCGAGCCAATTACCGGCACGGTGGCCTGGTCGTTTGAAGGCTACGGCATCCGCACCCGCACCACTTTTATCCAGGCCTTTCGCGAGTTGGGCCTGGCCTTTACCGAGCTTCCCGGTTTTTTGAAGACCGGTGAGCGGGCCTGTGACCTGGCCGGTTACCTGGACCCGTTCTATGCGATGTACGTGGTGCGCGAGTCCAACCACGCGAGGCTGGCCGAGTTTGCTGCCGCCAGCCGGCGCCCCGTCATCAACGCCATGTCCAGCGACGGCCACCCCTGCGAGGTGCTGACCGATGCCTATTACGTGGACACCGAGCTGCGGCCTTTGGCTGGCGCTCGGGTCTGCCTCTGGGGCCCGCCGACCAATGTGCTGCGCTCCTGGCACGAGCTGGCGACAGTGCTGGGCTTGCAGTTGACCCATGCCTGTGACGCACTATTTCACCAAGCCACGCCAGGGGTGCAATTCACCGAGGCCTGCCCGACCGACATCGACATCGTCATCACCGACGGCTGGCCGTCCGGGGTGGAGGCGCCGGCCTGGTCACTGAACGAAGCCCACTTGGCGCGGATGGGCCAGCCCAAACTGCTGCCCACGCCGCCTTTTACGGTCGGTCGAGAGCTGGCGTTTGACCCGCTGCACTACGCCGGCTTTACCGGCTACCGGCAAAAAGAGCTGCTGCTGCCGGTGCAAAAGGCCGTCCTGCGTTATGCGGCCACAACCTTGTAGGCGGCCGGGGGGCTTGTGCCACACTTATGCAATGAAAGAATGGTTGACAGCACTAGGGGTGAAAACATGAGTAGCATGACTTACAAGGGCTACACCGCCCGGATCGAGTTTTCAGAAAATGATGGCGTTTTTTGGGGCAAGGTGCTCGGTTTGCCGCCCAGCACAAGCATCAGCTTTGAGGGTGAGACGGTTGTGCAGTTGACGCAAGACTTTCACAACGCGATTGATTTCTACATGACAGACTGCGCAAAAAACGGCAAAGAAGCCCTCAAGCCGGCCAGCGGCAAGATGATGCTTCGGGTCGCGCCCGAGGTGCACAGTGCCGCGCTGATTGCCGCCCAGGCCAGTGGCGTGAGTTTGAATCAGTGGGCCGCTGGCGTTCTGCAGGCTGCGGCACATGGCTGAGTTGAATCTGAC
>RFWA01000648.1 GCA_009922295.1 Betaproteobacteria bacterium | reverse complement strand
TGCACTTGCGCGCCCTGGTCGAGGCCCATGAGGCCAAGGGTCAACGAAGGAGCGTGCGGATTGCAGGGTCGATCGGGCCGCTGAAGGCCTCCTATCGCCCCGATCTGGCCGAACCGGTCGAGGTGGCTGCGCCGAAATATGCCGAGGTGGCGCAGATTTTGGGGCCGCATGTCGACATGATCCTGTGCGAGACCATGGCCTCGCTGTCGATGGCGGAAGCTGTGGCCAAAGGGGCGCAAGCCTCGGGGCGGCCAGTCTGGCTGTCGGTCTCGGTCGATGATCATGACGGGACGAATCTGCGCTCGGGCGAGCCGGTCTCGGGTCTGGCGGCGGTGGTGGCGCGCTATCCGGTGGCGGCGGTGTTGGCCAATTGCTCGGTTCCCGAGGCGATGGCAGCGGCTTTGGGCGCGCTGAAGGCGCTGGGCCTGCCTTTTGGCGCCTATGCCAATGGCTTTACCCATATCTCGGAGAATTTCCTGAAAGATGCGCCGACAGTCAAAGAACTGACCCACCGCCACGATCTAACGCCTGAAAAATATGCCGATTTCGCCATGCTCTGGGTGGGGATGGGGGCAACGATCGTGGGCGGTTGCTGCGAGATGGGGCCGGCCCATATTGCCCATCTGGCTAGCAAGCTAAAGGCGCTGGGTCACGAGCTTGTTTGAGGTCGCGGTCCAACGCCGCGCCTTGATCGAAGCGATCGAGCCGTACACCGTCATGGCGTCCAGCAGCCGATAGGTCGCAAGATCGCACCCAGCCGCTGGTGCGCACAGGCCAATGCCACCCATGCGGCCTCGCCCCACCGCACACCGCCATAAAAACTGGCTCAGCGGTGCAGGAAGTCTGGTGCGGTGGAATTCAGATTTGACGCAGAGTCTAAAACAGCTATTATGGGTGTAACACTTAATACATGGAGCGATGAACATGCTCACAATGACTTCTCTTGCTGCCCAAAACCAATTTGGAACGCTCATCGACGCATCCCAGCGCCAGCCTATCGCAGTCACCCGCCGAGGCCGTCCTGTGGCTGTCGTCTTGTCTTACGAAGACTACAAGGCAACTACCCAAACCATTCCTTTGCATGTTGCAGCGTTGATCAGCGAGAACTATGCGCTTCGTGGCAAAGATGCGGGAGAGGCGATGCGCCAGCACCTCGGGAAAATGAGCAATCAAGCGGCCGAGGAGGGCTTGACAGAAGACGATGTAACGCGTCTGCTCAATGAAGACTAAGCCTGCGTACATCGTCATAGACACCAATGTCTTGATCAGCGCGGGCTTGCTCCCACAATCAAAGACCGCCCAAGTCCTGGCGCTAGCTGTCGAGCATTTTGTGATTGCCCAGAATAAGGAAACTTGGCATGAGCTGGAAACACGGATTGCACGGCCCAAATTTGACCCCTATTTCGGTGATGCTGGCCGCTTACGCCACCTAGTCCAGATTGCTCAATCAATCCAGCGCTTTGAAGCACAGACCGCGGTGTCGGTGAGTCGTGACAAAACCGACGACAAGTTCATTGGGCTTGCCATCGATTCTGGCGCAGCAATCCTGATTTCGGGCGACCCGGATTTAAAGGACGTGAAGTCCTACAAGGGGGTAGAAATACTCTCACCTGCACAATTTTTCG
>RFWA01000647.1 GCA_009922295.1 Betaproteobacteria bacterium | reverse complement strand
CTTGCCAGCGATGACTTCGCCAACGGCAAGGGCATGGTCGGCTCAGGCCCGTACAAATTTGTACGCTTTTTGCGCGATGACCGTGTTGAGTTGGCGCGAAGCGAACATTACAACGGCCCTAACAAAACCCCCTGGGCCACCACCACCATCCGCTTTATCGCCAATCCATCAACCCGCCTTGCGGCCCTGCTGGCCGGTGATGTGCAAGCGATTGAAAACGTGCCCACCCCTGATCTTGGGCGAGTCCGGAATGACGCCAACCTGAGCCTCATCACGGCGACCTCCCAGCGCATGGTGTTCATGTTTGCCGACTGGCGGGACAAGTCCCCTTTTGTCACCGACAAAAATGGCGCTGTGTTGGCGACCAGTCCGCTGAAAGACGTTCGGGTGCGTCGTGCCCTGTCGATGGCGATCAACCGCGATGCGATTCGTGACCGCGTCATGGAGGGCTTGTCCGAAACAACAGAAAACTTGATCGTGCCTGGTTCGCCCGGATATGTGTCATCTATGGTGCCACCCAAGTATGACCCTGACGCTGCCAAGAAACTTTTGGCTGAGGCCGGTTTCCCCAACGGGTTCGGTCTGACGGTTCATGGCCCGAATAATCGCCTTGTCAATGACGAAAAGATTGCCCAGACGGTGGCACAGATGTTCACGCGTATCGGCGTAGACACCAAAGTTGAAACCATGCCCATGGCTGTTTACGCACCGCGTGGGGCCAAGTATGAGTTCTCGGTGGCCTTGATTGCCTGGGGTGGCAGCGTTGACCTGACCTCGCCGATGCGTGCCTTGCTGGCTTGCGAAAACCCAGCCAAGGGCATGGGCGTCGTGAACTGGGCCAAGTACTGCAACCCGAAGGTTGATGAACTCCTCATGAAGGCCGACAGCATGGACCCGCTGGTTCGCAGCCGCATTCTGCGGGAAGCCGCGGGCATTATCAGCAAAGATGTCGCCTTGATTCCGCTTCACTTCCAGGTGTCTGCCTGGGCGGTCAAGAAAGGCTTGACGTATAAAGGGCGTGGCGACGAGCGGACCTATGCCTTCGACTTCAAGCCGATGTAATTGCCGGATGAGGGTTGAGGCAGGGGCCGGCTGGTACGGCAGGGGCCGGCCTGCCCCCGTTTGCATGCACCGCGGTGGCCAACCATGATTGCTTTCATTGTGCGGCGCGTGTTGCAGAGCGTGTTCGTTTTGCTGATCATGTCGCTGCTGGTGTTTGTTGGCATCTACGCCATTGGTAACCCAGTCGACATCCTGATCAACCCCGAGGCCACCCAGTCTGAGCGGGCTGCCACGATCGTGGCCTTTGGACTCGACAAGCCCATGTGGGTGCAATATGGCCTGTTTTTGCAAAGCGCGGTGGCAGGGGACCTGGGCCGCTCGTTTGCCTACTCCACCCCGGCATTGACCCTGATTGCGCAGCGGCTGCCAGCCACTCTGGAACTCGCTGTGGTTGCCATGCTGGTCTCTATCTTGTTAGGCGTGCCGCTGGGCCTGTGGGCGGGCTTGCGTCGTGACGGCTTTGCCGGGCGCACGATCATGAGCCTGTCGATCCTGGGCTTCTCTTTGCCCACTTTCTGGGTCGGTTTGATGCTGATCATGTTGTTTTCTGTGAACCTGGGCTGGCTGCCC
>RFWA01000646.1 GCA_009922295.1 Betaproteobacteria bacterium | reverse complement strand
GGCATTCGGCTCCGCGGCTGTCCCCCGCCCTGTGGGCTCCTCCTTGATGCCGCTGCGCCGAACGCCACACCGCCCTGATCTGGCGCGATGGTTGATGCGCAGCAAAAACTCAGGCAGGCCCCGCCAGCGCTTGATGCCGCCCAAAATGCTCTCGCAGGTAGTCTTCACCATGCTCCAGCACAAAGTAGCGAAAGGCCTCTGCCGCGGGCGACAGCAGCTTGGCCAGGGTGTGAACCACGTTCCAGGCACGCACCACGGGCGCGCCCTCAATGGGCAGCAGCGCAATCAGCCGATTGTCCAGCTCCAGCCCCAGGGTGTGCAACGATAGAAAGCTCAGGCCCATGCCAGCAATAACGGCCTGCTTGATGGTCTCGTTGCTGGCCATCTCCATCGTCACGCGCGGCTCGACCCGGGTCTGCAGCAAGAACTTCTCCAAGGCGGCGCGGGTGCCGGAGCCTTCTTCGCGCAGGATGAAGCCTTGGCCGCGCAGCGCCTCGGGCGTCAACGGGCCGGCCTGCGTCAGGGGGTGGCCGACCGGCGCCACAAACACATGGGGGTGCGCGGCAAAGGGCTCGGCACGGGTGGCCAGCTCTTTGGGCGGGCGGCCCATGATGGCGATGTCGACCTCATTGGCGTGCAGCATTTGTACCAGCTGCTCTCGGTTGCCCACGGCGAGACGGATTTCGATGCCCTCGTGCTCGCGCCGGAACTGGGCCAGCAGGTGCGGTAAAAAATATTTGGCAGTGCTGACCATGCCAATAGTGAGCGTGCCCACCTCGAGCTTGAGCAACCGGGCAGCGGTGTCTTCGGCGTCTTTGAGCGTGGCCAGCATTTTGCGGGTGTAGACCAGCATGTACTCGCCGGCGGTGGTCAGCGTCACGCTGCGGCCGCTGCGGTCAAACAGCGGCATGCCGACATGGCCTTCAAGTTCGCGCACCTGCATGGTCACGGCCGGCGGTGTCAGGTGCAGGGCGCGGGCGGCCTTGGCAAAACTGAGTTGGCGGGCGACTTCGCTGAAGACGCGGAGCTGGCGGAATGTGGCGTTTTTCATGGTTGCTCTTTGCTCAAGTCAAAACTAATTCGTACGGCGCAGGCACTTCTTCTGATCAGGGCGGCGGGGCATTCGGCTCCGCGGCTGTCCCCCGCCCGTTGGGCTCCTCCTTGATGCCGCTGCGCCGAACGTCCCACCGCCCTGATCTGCCAAGGTAATTAGTGCACCAAACTGCGTGCGCCAACGATCTTTGCTGCTGCGGGGGTCGACTGGGTGTCGCAGCGAGGTCAAGGAGGAGCCCGCAGGGCGGGGGACACGAGCAGCGGCACCCGGTCGGCCCCCGCAGCTCACCCACAACGGTCGCCTGCGCCAGATCAATTCCAACCAAACCCGACATGAATGACAAGGTGACGATAAGTTAAACCTTAACCGAGATCGCAATAAATGTGAATTTACATTATTTCAAGCGACTTTTACAGTTCATCACATCCCACCGACACCCATTTTTTTGGAGCAGACGATGACCGAGACCAGCGCTTCCACCGAGATCACAGACGCCAAGAAGCGCTACAGCGCCGGCGTGCTCAAGTACAAGCAGATGGGCTACTGGATGCCCGACTACGTGCCCAAGGACACCGACACCCT
>RFWA01000645.1 GCA_009922295.1 Betaproteobacteria bacterium | reverse complement strand
GGGGGTTCAGTGTGGCAACGCGCCTCGGCAAACGGGCATCGCCCGGCAAAGCGGCAGCCCGGCGGCACGCTGATCGGGCTGGGCGGGTCACCTTGCAGTCGGATGCGGTCACGCCGGCTGCGGGTGCCGGGGTTGAAGGAGGGCGCCGCCGACCACAGCGCCAGGGTGTAGGGATGCAGCGGCCGCTCGAACAGCGATTGCCGGTCGGCCTGCTCGACGATCTGGCCCAGGTACATCACGCCGATCTCATCGCACATGTGGCGGATCACGCCCAGATCGTGCGAGATGAACAGGTAGGTCAGGCCCAGTTCGCGCTGCAGGCGTTGCATCAGGTTCAGGATCTGGGCCTGAATGGCGACATCAAGCGCAGACACCGGCTCGTCGCACACCACCAGCTCAGGCTTGGCCGCCAGGGCCCGTGCCAGCACGATGCGCTGGCGTTGCCCGCCAGAGAACTGGTGCGGAAACAGTTGCAGTTGCTCCGGGCGCAAGCCGGTTTGCATGAACAGGTGGCGCGCCAGTTCGGGCCGTGCGGCCGGTTCGCCCACGTCCATCAACTCCAGTGCCTCCAGGATTGCGTCGCCCGCGCGCTTTCGCGGGTTCAGCGAGGCAAACGGGTCTTGGAACACCATCTGGAAGCGCCGGCGTACCCGGCGCAAGCCTTCGCCTTCCAGGCTGCCGATGTCATCCGTGCCCAAATGCATGCTGCCCGAGGTGATGTTCACCAGCCGCATCACGGCCAGCGCGGTGGTGCTTTTGCCCGAGCCGCTCTCGCCCACGATGCCAAAGGTGGTGCCTTTTGGGATGTCAAAACTCACGCCGTCGACGGCCTTGACCACCGACTTGCTGCCAAACAGGCCGCCGCCTAACGGGAAATGCACCTTGAGGTCGCGCACCCGCAAAAGCGCCTGGGCGTTCTTGGTCATGCTGAGCCTCCGGGCACATGCAGCCAGCATAGGACGCGCCGGCGCCCGCCGTCCAGCCGGGTCTCGGGCGGCAGCTCATCGCGGCAACGCGGCTGCACCTGGCTGCACCGGTCGGCAAAGGCGCAGCCTCTGCCGCGTTCCAACAGGGAGGGCACGGTGCCCGGTATTTCCAGCAGTGGCTCGCCAAAGCCGGCAGTGCGTCGCCCGGGCGCGCAGGCGATCAAGCCCTGGGTGTAGGGATGCATCGGCAGTTGCAGCACCTCTGCCGCCGAGCCCTCCTCGACAATGCGCCCCGCATACATCACCGCCACCCGGTCGGCCATTTCGGCGATGGCGCCCATGTCGTGCGTGATCAGCAGCACGGCGGTACCGGTGCGTTCGCGCAATTCGGCAATCAGATCAAAGATCTGCGCCTGCACGGTCACGTCCAGCGCAGTGGTCGGCTCATCGGCAATCAGCACATCGGGTTTGCAGGCCAAAGCCATGGCGATCATGACGCGTTGGCGCATACCGCCAGAGAACTGGTGTGGGTATTCATACACCCGGCTCTTGGCGGCTGGGATGCCCACCGCCTCCAACATCTCTGTGGCCCGCGCTAGGGCAGCTTTGCGATCCAGCCCCTGATGCAGGCGCACGGCCTCGCTGATCTGGTCACCGACGGTGTACGCGGGATTGAGCGAGGTCATGGGCTCCTGGAAGATCATCGAGAT
>RFWA01000644.1 GCA_009922295.1 Betaproteobacteria bacterium | reverse complement strand
CGTCAGGTGCTTTTGCACTTCATAAAACTTGGACGACCAGGTCACGTTGATCGGGTGTTCCTGAGCATCAAAAGTACCGGTCTCGAGCGCGGTGTAGAGCTCGGCGATGGGCATGGGCGAAGGGTTCATGCCCAATAGCTTGAACGCCTGGATATGGTACGGGTTGCCCGTGGAGCGGATCTTGAGGCCCTTGACATCATCAGGGGTACGGATCGGACGTTTGTTGTTGGTGAATGCACGCCAGCCGTTTTCCCAGTACGCCAGCCCCTTGAGGCTATGGGGTGACAGCTCTTCCAGAATGGCTGTGCCGATAGACCCGTCAAGCACGTTGTACGCGTGCTGCGCATTGCGGAACACAAAGGGCAGCTCAAGTGCCGCAGTGTTGGCAACAATTCCATTGAAATTGGACGCGCCACTGGACACGATGTCAATCGTTCCGCCACGGGTGCCGTTGATCATGGCAGCGTCATTGCCGAGTTGGTTAGACGGATAAACGGTGATCTCGACATCGCCGTTTGTGCGCTGTTTGACGAGCTCGGCCAACTTGACGGCAGCCGCATGTTGCCCGTCGGTGGCATTGACGGCATGCCCGAGCTTGAGGTTGAACTTCGCGGCCATCGCGGCGGTACCGATGCTGGCCATCAAGCAGGCAATAAGTAGGCGTGAAACTTTCATAAAAATGTCTCCTTGTTAAAAAATGTCACATCAACTGTCCGGAGAAACACGACAGCCCCTCCGGAACTCCTCAAACCAATCCGTCGAACATTGAATCCTTTGGACTTGGCTAAAACGGCTGAAACAAAGGCTCAGGCACTGGCTAGTGGTTGACCGACAACCAATGCACGAGCGGCCAGCGCGACCAATTGCGCCGGCGGTACCTGGATATCGATCGCAATCACATCGGTCTCATCGGCCTGCGGCCGCTCCAGGGTATGCAACTGACTGTCCAACAACCCTGGCTGCATATAGTGCCCTGTGCGGCGAGACATCCGTTCGCGGATCAACTCAGGCTCACCGTCTAGGAAAATGAACCGCACCGACGGCGCAAGCCGACGGATACGGTCGCGGTAAGTCCGCTTGAGTGCCGAGCAGGCTACGATCCGGCCCTGGGCTGGCTGGTCGCTATCGTCGGCAAGGTAGTGCCCTATCCGGTCCAGCCAAGGCCACCGATCCGCATCCTCCAGCGCAATGCCCGATCGCATCTTGGTCACACTCTCTGGCAGGTGCAAGTCGTCGCCGTCAACCATGCGCAGTCCAAGCTCCCTAGCCAAGCCTGCAGCTACCGTTGATTTGCCGCTGCCTGATACTCCCATCACCACGATCTGCGGCAGCAGACCCTCGACTAAAGTTGGCATTCGGGAACTGGGGTTAACAAGGGCCGTCCTGCAACGCCTGCCTGCATGTTGGCAAAAGCCAGGTCAGCCATATCCCGCCGGGTCTGGTCCGTAGCACTCGCCATGTGTGGGGTCAGCACGACATTGGACATGCCCCACAACGCCTCGGGCACATGGGGTTCAGCAGCGAATACATCCAAGCCGGCCCCTGCAATCCGGCCGGCTTGCAAGGCTTCAATCAGTGCCAGTTCATCCACAACACTGCCGCGAGCAACATTGATCAGATAACCTTTAGGCCCTAAAGC
>RFWA01000643.1 GCA_009922295.1 Betaproteobacteria bacterium | reverse complement strand
CAGCACCAGCCGGCGGCCCCAGGGCCAGTTCACCAGTTCGCCACGCCAATCTTTCGGGCCAAAATTGGGTGACAGAAATACATGTGCCGCCACCTGGCTACCCAGCGCTGAGGTGCCCAGCCAGGTGGCCAGCGTGGCGCCGGTGGAGCAGCTCATCAGCAGCACCCTATCGCCCAGCAAATTGCCTATACGCAGGGCCTCTACGGTGTCGGCCATCCAGTCTTGAGGCAGCGCTTCAGCCATCGCTTGGCCACCGCGACCGTGCCCGGTGAGCCGGGCATAGAAAACGTGGGCGCCCAGCGCCTGCGCCACCACCTCGGTCAGCGGCGCGGTCTCGAGCCGGCTGGCGCTAAAACCATGCAGGTACACCACCGCCCAAGGTCGGCGCTGCCGGTCGGCACCTTGCCAAACGATACCCTTGTTGGTGCCGGGGCGCAGGTCGGTGAAAGCCGCCTCGCTGGCTTGCAACCAGCCATCCAGCTGAGTCAGATCAACAGGTGGCGGTGCGCGAGGGGTTGGCGCTGTTGACCCGGCCCGCGAACCGGACAAGCTCATGCCTTGCGCGCCTTCCAGCCACCCCACAAGACCAGCAACCCGGGGATCAGAATCATGGCCCAGATGATTTTGTCGAGGTTCGCTTTCACAAACGGGATATTGCCGAACAAGTGACCCACGGAGATGATGCCGGCCACCCACAAGGCGCCACCGGTCACGTCGTAAAAGGTGAATTTTGAGCGGGTCATGCGCGCCACCCCGGCCACAAACGGGGCAAAGGTGCGCAAAAAAGGAATGAAGCGCGCCGCCACGATGGTGATGCCGCCGTAGCGTTCGTAAAAAGCATGGGTGCGGTCAAACGCCGCCCGGTTGAAAATGCGCGAATCCGGCCACTGGAACACCTTGGGACCAAAATGCCGGCCGAGCGCGTAGTTGCACTGGTTGCCCAACACCGCCGCAGCGAACAACAGGCCCACCGACAAGGGGAAGCTCATCAGCCCAACCCCGCACATGGCACCCACCACAAACAGCAGCGAGTCGCCCGGCAAAAACGGCATCACCACCACACCGGTCTCGACAAAAATGATCAAAAACAGCAGGGCGTAGACCCAAAGGCCATAGTCGCGGACAAAGGCCTCCAGGTACTTGTCTACATGGAGGATGAAGTCGAGCAAAAAGGTGATGAGTTCCATAGCGCTAGATTATCTGTCGCTGAGCTGTTGGCGCGGCTACGCGAACTGCGTGGGCGCCTGCCGGCCGATTTTCATTTTGACCGCCTGGAAGCCAATCAGGACAAGGACCTGCCTTGAGCAAGCCTTTTGTCGACAGTAACGTCATTCTGTACCTGCTGTCCGGGGATATTGCTGGCTGATCGTCCTGACCCTCTTCAATAACGTGGGTCAGCCCCGCACTGAGCGGCAGGTAGCGGCCGCGACCGTTAGCCCTGAGCTCATCGAGTGAACGTTGCCGCATTTTTGCCTGGGAAATCCATCTCTAAGAAATCCATGTCGGTATCGACCATGGTGCTGTTTTAAATCGCCCCGGTTTCACTTTAACTAACCAGCCTCCATGAAAACCGGGGCGATTCATGGGGCAATTCCTGATGGAGACGCATGCAACTGCAACCCGAGTGCCGCGATGACCTTCATGATGGT
>RFWA01000642.1 GCA_009922295.1 Betaproteobacteria bacterium | reverse complement strand
GCTTGAGCTGCGCAATGGTTTTGGCCAGGTTGTCGGGTTCATTCACATCGAGCGGGTCGGGTCGACCGTGGCCGACGTCGCAGAACGGGCAGCGCCGCGTGCACTTGTCGCCCATGATCATGAAGGTGGCCGTGCCCTTGCCAAAGCACTCGCCAATGTTGGGGCAGGAGGCCTCTTCACACACCGTCACCAGCTTGTTGGTGCGCAGGATGTCCTTGATCTCATAAAACCGGGTGCTCGGGCTGCCGGCCTTGACCCGAATCCACTCGGGCTTTTTCAGCACCTCTCCGGGTTGCACCTTGATCGGGATGCGTGACAGTTTGGCGCCGGCCTTTTGCTTGGCGCTGGCGTCGTAGCTGGCGGTGCTTTGTGCGTCACGCACGGTGATGGGGGTGGTCATTCGAGTCCTGCGGTGAGGGGAGGGGCCGTCAGGGCGCCAGGTAAGCAGCCAGCTTGCGACCGAGCAGGTCAGCGGCCTCCTGCCAGGGCACCGAGACGCCAATTGTAGAAAGGTCCACCGTGGCTAGGCCAGCATAGCCGCAGGGGTTGATACGCGAGTAGGGTTCCAGGTCCATCGCCACATTCAGCGCCACCCCATGGTAGGTGCAGTGGCGGCTGACCTTGATGCCCAGCGCGGCAATCTTGCCCAGCCCGGTGAATACCGGCGCCGCGACCGGGCCGTCGGTTTTGGCGGGCCGTTGCGGCAGCAGAGCGTGTGAGCCAGGGTCATCCAGCCGCACATAGATGCCGGGCGCGCCACCCACCCGGTGCCCGGTCACGTCGAACTGGGCCAGTGTGCGGATCACCGATTCTTCAAGACGGTAGACGTATTCTTTGACAAAGTAGCCGGCGCGCTGCAGATCCAGCAGTGGGTAGGCCACCACCTGGCCCGGTCCGTGGTAGGTCACCTGACCGCCGCGGCTGGTCTGCACCACGGGAATGGTCCCGGGGTTGAAAATATGCTCGGTTTTTCCCGCCAGCCCTTGTGTATAAACGCTCGGATGCTCACAAATCCATAGCTGATCAGGCGTTTCGGCGACACGATCGGCGGTGAAGGCCTGCATCGCCTCCACCGTGGGCAGGTAGGGAACCTGGCCGAGAGTTTGGGGCGAGAGCTCCACGGTGCGCTACAGCACCACCTTCACCATCGGGTGGGTGGACAGGGTGCGGTACAGCTCGTCGAGCTGCTCCCGGCTGGTCGCGGTGATGGTGACGGTGACCCCCAGGTACTTGCCGCCTTTGCTTTCCCGCAGCTCGATGGTGCTGGCGTCAAAGTCGGGGTCAAATGCCAGCGCGATGGTGGTGATGGCATGCACCAGGCCTTCCACCTTGACGCCCATCACCTTGATCGGAAAGCTCGACGGGTAGGTGATGAGCGACGGCGGCGTCTCGGGCGGGACCGGTGTCGTCATGGCGGCGATTACGCAGCGGTGGTGACTGCGGTGCGTGAGGCCTGCTTGGCCAACTGGTAGCCGGCATGCAGCCGCTCACCCACCGGGCCGGGCCGGCCGTTGCCAACCGGTTGGCCGTCGAGGGTGGTGATGGCGAGTACTTCCTTGCTGGCGCTGGACAGCAGCAGCTCGTCGGCCTGCAGTACCTCGGCACGGCTGATGCGACGCAGCTCAAACCCGATGCCCTGCTGCTGGCAC
>RFWA01000641.1 GCA_009922295.1 Betaproteobacteria bacterium | reverse complement strand
CTCAGGATGAGCCGCCGCCAGGTTCCAGGCGATGCGCCCGCCCATGGAATGCCCGGCCATGATGACTTGTTGCACCCCGAGTTGGTCCAACAAGGCGATGACACGTGCCACATCGGCGGCGTCCGAGTAATCCTGATTCACCGCCGGGCCGCTGAGGCCAAAGCCGGGAATGTCTATGCGCAGCACCCGCAGGTTTTTTTCCAGCGCAGGCACCCAGCCGTCCCAGGCTTGCAAACTCGCGCCAAAGCCATGCAGCAACAACATGACGGGCGCTTCCCGCGGACCGCTGTCTTGCACAAACACCGGTTGCTGCTGCACCATGAGCCGCGCCGTACCCGGGCGGCTATAGCTTTGCAGCAATACCTGTTCGGTTTTGTCCGGGGTCCAAGCCAACCAGACAGACAACGCCAGCAAAAAAGCAATCATGAGCAAAATTTTCACTGGGTGGTAAATACCGTCAACACACCGGTATAGCCGTAGACCTGACGGTAAGCGATTTCCCCGGCGGCAAAAAAACCGACCAGCGGCACATCGCCCAAAGCCCGGCGGATGATTTGCAGCTCAGCATGCGGCGCACCGAAATGCGGGCCGCCTCTGCCGGTGCAACTGACGTAAATCGCGCCTGCTATGCGACGCGCAGGGTGCGGCTGGCTCAGCGGCGTGTCTGCCAGCAGGGCAGCCTCTTCGGCGCTTTGGTCTTCGGGTTCCAGGCTGTCGCGAATTTCGGTGGCAATCCGCAGCAAATCGGCTTTGGCCGATGCTGCGTCGCGCTTGCAAAACGCCACATGCATGCCGGCTTGCACATGGTGGGCAATCGCCACGCCGTGGCGCACCGGGTCCAGCCCGATGATGTGACGCACCATGACGGCATCATCCAAGCCGCCGGTCAAACGCAGCACCGGCTGACCGGGCATGGCCAAACCGGCCAGGGTTTCACGCACTTGATCGACCGCTGAGCGCGGGTTGTCTATGGGCACGTGCAAATCCTGCATCAAGGCGTACAAAGCAGGTGAGTTGTCCAGGCTCATGACCACATGGTCACGCACTTGCGTGATTTCACGCACCTCGCCTATGGGCGTGCAGCCTTGGGTGACGCGCGTGTGCATGGCCACCCTAGCACTGAAAGCCACGCCGCTCAAGCCGCCCTGGTAAACGCCGTGACCCCGGCCCGACGCTTGTAAAGCCGGGCCGCTGCCGCGCGCGAACTGCACGTTTTCTGCCCGGCTCGAGCTCAAGCCGCCAAAGACAAAACCGCTTTGCGTGCTGCCGGCCAGTTCTTCAATCAAATCACTCAACTCAGGCGTATGGCCGTCTGCATGCACCAGCGCGGTATGCGCCACAAAACCGCTCGCCCGGGTCTGGCCCAGCGGGGAGGCGCCGCTGAACACCCGGTAATCCTGCTCGGCGATGTCGCACAGCATCACGGCCAGCGCAGGCTCGTCGAAATACTCGACGTTATTGGAAGAGATGCCAACGCCTACAGTGCCGCTCCAGTGCTTGACGCCGGGCAATTCCTCGGCCAGATGGTCTAACAAGTCCTGCGCATAACGCGCCAGGTGATCGGTGATGTAAATCAATCCCAGACCCGGTCGGGCCGCATACATGTCTTGCTTCATGCAGGCGCGCAATTGCGCCAGCACCATGTCTGCC
>RFWA01000065.1 GCA_009922295.1 Betaproteobacteria bacterium | reverse complement strand
GCGACCGACAAGGTCCTCGGACGAGTAGCCAGCGAAGTTGCTCTCCGTTTGCGCGGCAAACACAAGGCCATTTATACGCCCCACGTCGATACCGGTGACTTCATTGTCATCATCAACGCGGCACAGCTGCGTGTCACCGGCGCCAAGCCGATTGACAAGGTTTACTACCGTCACTCGGGTTACCCGGGCGGCATAACAGCCACTAATTTCCGTGACATGCAAGCCAAGCACCCCGGCCGCGCTTTGGAAAAAGCTGTCAAGGGCATGCTGCCCAAGGGGCCCCTGGGCTACGCCATGATCAAGAAGCTCAAGGTGTACGGTGGTGCAGAGCACCCGCACACTGCCCAGCAACCCAAAGTGTTGGAAATTTAAGGAGCCTTGACATGATTGGTGATTGGAACAATGGTACCGGCCGTCGCAAGTCCAGCGTCGCCCGCGTTTTCCTAAAAAAAGGCTCCGGCCAGATTGTGGTGAACGGCAAAGACATCGAGAAATTTTTCGGTCGTCAAACCTCCATCATGATTTGCAAGCAGCCCCTGATGCTGACTAACCACGCCCAGACCTTTGACATCATGGTCAATGTGGCCGGTGGCGGTGAGTCTGGTCAGGCGGGCGCTGTGCGTCATGGCATTACCCGTGCCCTGATCGATTACGACGCCACTCTCAAGCCCGAGTTGAGCAAGGCCGGTTTCGTGACCCGTGATGCCCGCGAAGTCGAGCGCAAAAAGGTCGGCTTCCACGGCGCACGTCGCCGCAAGCAGTTCAGCAAGCGTTAAGCTGCATCCAAGCTGCGCGGTCAACGCGTGGCTCTGCACCAGCCGCCTCGAAGCAGTTCCTGGCGGCTGTTGTCATTTCGGTGAGGTCTGGGATTGGCACGTTGCCTGCTAGACTCAGAGAACGATGCGGACCCGCCTACTCCTTCGCCGCTTGACAATCAGCGCGCCGCGTATGTCGGTGCGCAGCGCCATGCCGTGGCCCTTGCGTTGGGTCGTCCTGGCGATTGCCCTGGGGTTTTGCGCGGCGATTGCCCTGTGGGCGTTCGAATTTGGTCGTAATATTGCCGGTCTGGAGTCTTCCGGTCGGGAGCGTCTGCAACAGGCCAAGCTGGATATGGCGGCCCTGCGTGCCGAGCTAGAGACGATCAAGGAGGCGCGCGACAAGGCCCAGTCCATCGCCAACACGGCCAGCACCTTGCTGACCTCCGAAAAAGTGGCGCAAGAGCGGCTCCTGGCGCAGAACCAACAGCTCGAGTCCGACAACCGAGCCCTGCGCGACGACCTTGGCTTTTTCGAGAAGCTGATCCCCTCTGGGGGTGGTGAGAGCATGGCCATTCGCGGTCTTCAAGGCGAAGTCGTTAATGGGCGCGAACTTAAATGGCAGGTGCTGGTGATTCAGCCACTTAAAAATCCGGGAGAGTTCAACGGTCGCCTTGAATTAGGTTTCAACGGCCTGCAAAACGGCAAACCCTGGGCCACTGCTTTGCCGGGCGGCCCTCAAGCGCTCAAATTGCGCCAGTACGGTCGAGTGGCGGGCACAATCGAGCTACCCCCTCAGACTGTGGTGAAGGGCATCACTGCCAAGGTACTGGACGGTACGGTGGTCAAGGCGGTGCAAACTATCAAGTTATAGTCATAGCGTTCAGCGGTTCCCGACCCTTTCTACACCTAGGCATCCATGTTCAACAAGAAAAAGCAGCCGCCCATCAAAAGCTTGATCGCCGCAGGCACGACAATCGACGGGCATGTCCACTTTGAGGAAGGTCTGCGTGTGGACGGTGCCGTCAATGGCAACGTCGGTGCTGGACCGGAGGCTGCCTCAATCCTAGTGATTTCCGAAACTGCCGTGATTACCGGCGAAGTCCGGGCGGACCACATCATCATCAATGGCCATGTCAACGGCCCCGTCTACGCGGTTACCTTGCTGGAGTTGCAGCCCAAGGCCCGGATCCAGGGGGATGTGCAGTACGCTGCACTCGAAATGCACCAAGGCGCTTTGATCGACGGTCAGTTGCGTCCGTTGTTGGGTGGCGCCGACAAACCCACACTGGTATTGGCGGCAAATAACCAGGCAGTGAATTCCTGAGCGAATTGCTGTAGTATTCAACCTAGTTAAACCATTGGAGTTAGCCATGAGCGCTGTCGCAGCAGGGTGGCGGCTGCTCTGGTTTTCAGTATGGTTTCACTTTTGATGAAATCACCAATGACGACGACACCACCATGACCAAGAATGGCGTCTCCCTGCTGATTGACGCCATGAGCTACCAGTATCTCCTGGGCGCCGAGATTGATTACAAAGAGGATCTGCAAGGGGCGCAGTTTGTGATCAAGAATCCCAATGCCACCAGCACTTGCGGTTGCGGCTCCAGCTTCTCGACCTGACCCCAGCGCTGCCCGACTCAGGCCGGGTATGTCGCACCCAATACACGGGCGCCACGGGCGCCCGTGACTTTTTGCAGATTACCGGGCTCACGACGGACCGTCTGGCGCGCCAGCCAGGCGAAAGCAGCCGCCTCGACCTGTAAGGGCGCAAGACCTTCAAGCAGCGTGTCGCTAACCTTGCGTGTTGGCAGCAGCGCCTGTAGGCGACCCATGAGGTGCTGGTTGTAGGCGCCGCCGCCGCAGACCAGTAGCTTGCTGCTGGCGGGGGCATAGGTCCGTACTGCGTCCGCGCAGCTTTGCGCAGTCAACTCCGCCAGCGAAGCCTGGACGTCGGCGGCTGACAATGCGGCTGACTGAGCCAGTGCTGAAGCCAACCACGGCGGGTTGAACAGGTCACGCCCGGTGCTCTTGGGCGGGACTTGGGCAAAGAACGGTTCAGCCAGCATGCGGCATAAAAGTTCGGCATTGACTTGGCCGCTGGCCGCCCAAGTGCCGTCGCGATCGAAGGGCTCGCCCTGGTGTTGCAAGCACCACGCGTCTAGCAACACGTTGCCTGGTCCGCAGTCAAAACCCAGGATATTCTCCTTGTCTTCACCGCCGAGCACCGTCAGATTGGCCATGCCACCAATGTTCAGAACTGCAACCTCAGCCCCAGTGCGGCCAAACACCGCACGGTGGAAGGCTGGTACCAGCGGCGCGCCTTGACCGCCGGCTGCCACATCGCGGCTTCGGAAATCGGCAATCACATCGATACCGCACAACTCGGCTAACAATGCTGGGTTATTCAACTGGAGCGTATAGCCCGTGCCATCGAAGGCCTGCGGCTGGTGCCGAACCGTTTGGCCATGTGCCCCGATCGCCCGCACCGCAGCGGGAAAAATGCCCGCCTGCTTCAACAGCGCGTCCACCACCCCGGCATAGGCGCGCGCCAAGGCGTTGCCAGCCAGTGCGGCGCGATGCAGTTCGTTGTGGCCGGCCTGGTTGAGCTCAAGTAATTCCTGGCGTAAGGCCGGCGGCATTGGCGCACTTGCAACGGCGATCACCGTCAGTTGCGCGTGATTAAATTCGACCAACACGCCGTCGATACCGTCCAACGATGTGCCAGACATCAGGCCCAGGTAGAGCTCGGTCACGGCAAAGGCCAGGCCGTGTGTTAGTCAGCTGTACTGCGCTGAAGCGAGCCAGCGCTGGCCAGTGCCAAGCGTGATGCCGCTGCCGCCCGATTGAACAGCGGGCGTGCTGCCGCACTCACCGGCACCGATTCGCTTTGCCGAGCGATGGTCATGGGGTCATGGTGTTGGCCATTAATCCGAAACTCAAAGTGCAGGTGCGGCCCTGTGGCCCAGCCGGTGGAACCGACCGCCCCCACGTTTTGGCCCTGACTCACGTTTTGGCCCTTGCGCACCGAAATACGGCTCAGGTGCGCATAGACCGTGCTGTGCTGGTTGCGGTGCCTGACCATAACCACGTTGCCATAGCCATTTTGCACACCGGCAAATTCGACAGTACCGTCACCAACGCTGCGCACTGGTGTGCCGGTTTGCGCGGCGTAGTCAACGCCCAGGTGAGCACGCCAGGTTTGCAGGATGGGATGGAAACGCATCTTGAACCCGCTGGTGACCCGGGAGAATTCCATCGGAGAGGCCAAGTAGGCGCGACGCAAGCTTTCCCCGTCCAGTGTGTAATAACCACCTTTGCCAGCGGCTCCGGTTTCACGGAACCACATAGCCTGAAAACTCTTGCCGCTGTTGACGAATTCTGCGCTCAGGACCCGGCCGGTCCGCAGGGGCTCACCGTCACCTTCAAGTGTTTCATAGACGACTGAGAAACGGTCGCCTTTACGCAGCGCGCGGTGAAAATCGATGTCACCGGCAAACATCTCGGCGACCTGGATGGCAATTGCATCGGGGATGCGTGCCTCGTCTGTGGCTGCAAAGAGCGAACTCTGGATGGTGCCGCTAGCGAGCCGGGTCGAGGCCGTCAGGGCAGCCGTTTCCAGGCGCGACACAAAGCCAATTGGCGATGACTCGATCACAAGCCGTTTGAACTGACCGTCGTCTTCGGGGCTCCAGCGAGCGCTGAGTTTGCGCAGGGTGTTCTGATCGGTCGTCTCGGCATTGATGTTGCGCCCGCTACGGCCGAGTAAAAGTCGGGCGACCGGGTCGGTACGAAGAAAGTTGGCCGCAGCCGGGTCGTCTACGCCCAAGCGTCGCAGCAGGCTGTCGGCCGTGTCGGTCGAGCGGGTGATGTCTGAGCGAAACAGGGTTAGTTCCGGACCTTTCTGCGCCAGGGTTGCAACTTGTTCAGGCAGCGGCACCACCTCCAGGATCTGTTGCACCGTCAGATTTGCCGGGTCCGGGGCCAGGGTGGCCAGTGCGTAAGTCGCACCCCCGGCACCCAACAAGGCGCTCGCCAGAACGGCGGCGACATGCTTGGGGTAGCGCGCCAACACCTGGCGGGACCACTGGATGCCATTTTGGATGACGGTAAAAAGGCTATGAGGCAAGAGGCAGGCTTTAAAGTGTGAGTAGGTGCAAGGCGCGAACGATAGACTAAGGCACCGCAGGCGGACGACTAAAATTTAGTGTTCGAGGCGTTACGGAGTATAGCGTCGCTGCCCACCTGTTACCAACTAAATCCCTTATGAATCAAGCCTTGGCCACCCAGTTTCCTGTTTCGGATCGTGTTCGGGAGGCGCTCGCTGTTTCATTGAGGGGTTGCGAGGAGCTGATCCCGCAGGACGACTGGGTCAAAAAACTGGCCCGATCTGAAGCAACAGGCACGCCCTTGCGCATCAAGCTCGGGCTCGATCCAACGGCGCCGGATATCCATGTCGGGCATACCGTGGTGCTTAACAAAATGCGGCAGTTGCAGGACCTGGGCCATACCGTCATTTTTTTGATTGGCGACTTCACCACGCTGATTGGCGACCCCTCCGGACGCAACAGTACCCGCCCGCCACTCACGCGTGAGCAGATCGAAAACAACGCGCAGACCTACTACCGCCAGGCCTCCATGGTGCTAGACCCGGCCCGAACCGAGATCCGCTACAACAGCGAATGGGGCGACGCCCTTGGCTCACGCGGAATGATTCAGTTGGCGGCCCGCTACACGGTGGCGCGGATGATGGAACGCAATGATTTTCATGACCGCTTCAAGGCCGGCACCCCGATCAGCGTGCATGAATTTCTGTACCCGCTGATGCAGGGCTACGACAGTGTGGCGCTGAAAAGTGACTTGGAGTTGGGCGGCACTGACCAAAAATTCAACCTGCTGGTCGGGCGCCACTTGCAGGCGGAATACGGCCAGGAGCCGCAATGCATCCTGACCATGCCACTGCTCGAGGGGCTCGATGGTATTGAGAAAATGTCGAAGAGCAAGAACAACTTCATAGGCATCTCTGAAGATGCCAACACCATGTTTGCCAAGGTGCTGAGTATTTCTGACACCCTGATGTGGCGCTGGTACACCCTGCTGAGCTTTCGCAGTCTGGCAGACATCGAGGCGCTCAAAGCCGAGGTACAGGGGGGGCGCAACCCGAAAGACGCCAAGGTGGCTTTGGCACGCGAGATCACGGCGCGTTTTCATTCGCCGGCCGCGGCTGATCTTGCGGAGCAGGATTTCATCAACCGTAGCCACGGCGGTGTTCCTGAGGACATCACCGAGCTGACACTGCCTTTAGGTCCGGACGGTGCGGCGGTGGGGATTGGTGCACTGCTCAAGCTGGCCGGGCTGGTGGCCTCCAGTGGCGAGGGTAATCGCCTGATTGACGGTGCTGGTGTGCGTGTTGATGGCAGCCCGATCATTGACAAGGGCCTCAAGCTGGGCGCTGGCACTTACGTGCTGCAGGTGGGTAAGCGCCGTTTTGCCCGGGTGACGCTGGCTTGATCGCCGTTCTGCAACGGGTCCGCCAGGCGCGCGTGCTGGTGGCTGATGAATTGGTCGGCGAGATTGCCGCCGGGTTGATGGTGCTGGTTTGTGTGGAACGCGCCGACAGCGAGGCGCAATGTGACCGCATGCTGGCCAAGATTCTGAAACTGCGTATTTTCAATGACGCCGCCGGCAAGATGAACCACAGCCTGCAAGACATGGATGGCAGCGGCGCAGTTGGTGGGCTTCTGCTGGTGAGCCAGTTCACGCTGGCGGCGGATGCCACTGGCGGTAACCGGCCCAGTTTCACGGCGGCGGCCCTGCCGCAGGACGGGCGGCGCCTGTTTGATTATTTCGTGATGCAAGCCCGGTCCGCGCATGCCGTGGTCCAGACAGGTCGGTTTGCCACGGAGATGCAGGTGCATCTGGTCAACGATGGTCCAGTGACGATCCCGCTGCGCGTGGTTTAGGCGACCAGGCTCGCTGGGAACGCGGGCTGACTGCAAGACCTCACGGTTATGATCAAACCGATAGAAGCGCCTGACGGCCAATTTCTTGTTTTTTTCGGAGTGAAGCCATGCGTGTGAGTGTTTCCTTGAAGCGGGCTGTATCGATTTTTGCCATGGTCGTCTTGGGCTTGACCATGCTGGCGCCGGCTTTGGCTCAGCACAGTACTGCGCCTCTCAGGATCGGGGTCCTGCCCAACGTCAGCGCCCGTGTGATTCTGACCACTTACCAGCCCGTGCGCGAGTATTTCGAGCGGGAGCTCAAACGCAGCGTTGACATCGCCACTGCGCCGGATTTTCGGTCTTTTGCCGAGAACACCCGGCGTGGAGATTACGACGTGATCGTGACGGCGGCCAACCTGGGGCGGGTGGCTCAAGCGGATAGCAACTGGCATCCGCTGGCCATCTACGACCCCAAGATCCCGGCCATCCTGGTGGCAATGGCCGACAACCCCAACCCTTCGGTCGCGCAGTTACGTGGCAAATCTTTGGCTTTGGCCAACCCCCAATCTCTGGTGGCACTGGCTGGCTTGGAGTGGCTGGGTGGCCAGGGCCTGCGCCAGGGTGCTGACTTCAAAACCGTGACCGCCGCCAATGACGACAGTTTGGGCGCGGTGTTGCGGACGGGCGAGGCGCCACTTGCCATCATGAGCCTGGGCGAGTTCCGAGCCAAACCAGAGGCCATGCGCAACACCCTGCGCATCGTCACTGAAATCGCCAAATTGCCAGGCTTTCTGGTGATGGCCAACCCAGGTCTGGCCGCCGCTGAACTACAACGACTGAAGACATTGATTCTGGCTTTTCCCCAAACAGAGGAGGGTAAAAAGTTCTTTGCCTTGTCGGGTTTTGCGAATATTCGTGACGTGGGTGAGCCGGAACTCAAAACCTTGGATGCATTCAATGACGTCACGCGCAAGGGGCTGGCTGGCTGAAACACATGCGGGGGCGTCTTAGTCTGAAGGGCAAGCTGATTCTTGCCGGCATGGCGCTTCAGCTGTGTGTGCTGGCACTGGTTGGTGGCAGCACCTTCTGGTGGGTGGTTCGTTTTCTTGACGATGATCAGCAGGCGAACGCACGTCAGATCAAGCCACTGCTGGTGGCCGCTCTCGCGGTCCCCATGGCGCAGCGCGACTACGCCTCCGTCGCAGCCATCCTCAAGGAGAGTCGGACGGCCAGTGAGCTGGTGTTTCTGAGCGTGTGCGATGCAAGTGGGAATCTGATCGCCCAAGAGGGGGCGGCATCTCCAGCGACAGCTGATACGTCCAAGCGCAAGGCGGCCAATGTTCTGTACGATGAATTTTCGGTTCCGCTCAGCCTGGGCGGCCAGGCATTGGGCGTCATCAAATTTGGCTTGTCCCGAGCCGGAATCGAGCAGACTGCGCGCGGTGTGAGCGTCCACGTCCTGCAGGTGGGCGCGGTGGCGCTGCTGGTGTTTTCATTGCTGCTCTGGTGGATCAGTGTGACCCTGACCCGGCCACTGCAAACGCTGGTGACGGCAACACGCGATATTCGGGCCGGCAATTACGACATCGACCTTGTCAGCGGTCGCAGGGATGAGATCGGTACCCTGGAGTCAGCTTTTATTCTCATGAACATGGAGATTCGGCGCAGGGTCGCTGAGTTGATCGAAAGCGAGGCTCTGCAACGCCGCTACCTGCAGGAGTCCCTGGCCAAGCAGGGGCAGGTCGAGAAGGCCTTGCAGCAGGCAGAGGACGCCACGACCGCCAAGTCGGAGTTTCTGGCCAACATGAGCCATGAAATTCGCACGCCGCTGAATGCCATTTTGGGTTTCTCGCAATTGCTGCAGTCAGCGCCTTTGGAGGGCTTGCATCTTGAGTACATGGTCAACTTGCGTCAGGCAGGGGAGTCGCTGCTGCGCACCCTGAACGATGTGCTGGATTATTCCAAGATGGAAGCTGGCCGGCTGGAGTTGGTCAACGAGAGCTTCGATCTTAAAGACCTGTTGAGTGCGGTGACCCAATTGTTTTCCTACCAGTTGCTGGAGAAAAACTTGTCCCTGCGGGTGCGGGTGGATGACGCCGTGCCGACGCACCTGCTGGGCGACGCGCTGCGCTTGCGTCAGATCCTGATCAATCTGGTGGGTAATGCCTTCAAGTTCACAGAGCGCGGTGCGATCGAGATCACCGTGGAATGCCCGCACCGTACCGACGAGAGCCTGACCCTGAAGTTTTCGGTGATTGATTCTGGCATTGGCATGGATGAACAGCAGGTGAGCCGCCTCTTCAACTCTTTTGCGCAAGCTGACAGCTCCATCACCCGTCGCTTTGGCGGTACTGGTCTGGGTCTGTCCATCTGCCGGCAACTGGTGGGGTTGATGGGCGGCGTCATCAGCGTTGAGAGCGTGCCGGGCGTCGGCTCATCGTTCAGTTTCACGGTTAATCTGTCAGAGTCACAGTCCCGGGTGGGTGCAGAACAGGCGGGGGAGGTGCCAGTGCCGGACGAGTTGGTGCCATTGCGTGGCCTGAGAGTACTGCTGGTTGAGGACAATTCGGTCAGCCTCATCGTGGCTCAGGCGTTTTTGGATGGCTTGGGCATGCAGGTCACCACTGCGGTGGATGGCTTGCAGGCGGTCGAACGGGCGCTGAGCGCCACCTTTGACGTGATCCTGATGGACCTGCAATTGCCGGGCATTGACGGGTTAGAAGCAGCTCAACGGATTCGGAGTCAGTTGGGCGCTGACGCGCCGCCGATCATCTGCCTGTCGGCGGCCGACATGAAAACCGACCACCATGCCTACCTGGCGGCAGGCATGGTGGACCATGTTTCTAAACCGATCATGCGGGACGAACTCATCCGGGTGTTGCTCAAGCGGGCCAGACGCCGCATACCGACCGCCGTGGCCATCGAGGCTGGCCCTGCCGAGCTGGCGCTGGAGCAAGGCGGTATTGACCATCGCTTGCTGGCGCCCCAGTTGCGGGAACTCGAGCGCTTGCTGGCAAGTAATAGGCTGGCGGCCAAGCGACAACTTGACCAGATTGAGCCACTGCTGGCTCAAACGGCCCTCGAGTTGCCCTTTGAGCCCGTCGCCCAGGCCACGCGCAAGCTGAAATTCAAGGTCGCCCTAGCGGCGCTAGCTCAATTCTCGGCTATGCTGGCGGCCAAGCCCCACTGACCCTGCAATGCCGACCGAAGCCCGAATACTGATCATCGACGACATTGTCGAGAACGTGGAGGTTCTGGGGGAGGTCCTGGCCAGCCACTACGACGTTCAGTTCGCCACGTCGGGCACTGAGGGCTTGGCATTGGTCAGACACCAGCGGCCGGACCTGATCCTGCTGGACGTGATGATGCCCGGCATGGATGGGTATGCGGTGTGTGCCGTGCTCAAAGCTGACCCGGACATGCGGAGCATCCCGGTGATTTTTGTCACTGCCAAAAGCGATGCCGAAAGCGAATCTCGTGCCCTGGCCGAGGGCGCTGTGGATTTCATCCATAAGCCGAT
>RFWA01000640.1 GCA_009922295.1 Betaproteobacteria bacterium | reverse complement strand
TAGTTCCATTCGTACAGGGCTTCGCGCTGCTCCAGCCCGTCGTAGCACTGCAGGCGCAGCAACTCCCGGCCCAGCACTTTGGCCAGGGCCTTGGCGAGTTCGGTCTTGCCGACGCCCGGCTCGCCTTCAAGCAGCAGTGGGCGCTGCAGCTTGAGCGCCAAAAAAACAGCCGTGGCCAGCCTGCGGTCGGCGTAGTAGCCGGCCGCCTCAAGCGCAGCCACCAGGTCATCAATACTGGAAAAATTGAACATCTCGGACACCATAAAAAAAGCCCCGCGTCGGACAACACGGGGCCTGCAGGACGCGGTTAATCAGCCGAGCAGTTTAGCCACTGCGCGCTGGGTCTGCACGCTGATCAGGTTGGCGCGGTAAGCGGCAGACGCATGGATGTCGGCATTGAGCTCGGAGGCGTCAATTGCCACACCAGCGGCCGAGGCCACGGTGAAGCTGCTATTCAGAGCTGCTTCCAGACCGCTGTGGCGGAACACGCCCTGGCCGGCACCGGTGATGGCCACCCGCACGCCGGCATCGGTCTGCGCTACAAAGACGCCTACCAAAGCGAAACGCGAGGCCGGCTGCACAAACTTCATGTAGACCGCCCGTTTGGGGATGGGGAAGCTGATCGCGGTGATCAGTTCGCCCTCGGCCAGCGCTGTGGTGAACATGCCGTGAAAGAAGTCGTCTGCGGCGATTTTGCGCGAGCTGGTGTGCACCGTGGCGCCCAGCCCCAGCACGGCGCTGGGGTAGCAGGCTGCAGGGTCGTTGTTGGCCACTGAGCCGCCCAATGTGCCCATCGCGCGCACCTGACGGTCACCAATATGGTCAGCCAAGTCGGCCAGGCCGGGGATCAGGGCTTTCACATCGGCGTTGTTGGCCACGTCGATGTGACGCGTCATGGCGCCAATCACAAGGGCATTACCCTCGCGGCAAATGCCGCTCAGCTCGGAAATGCCGGCCAGATCCACCAATTGGCCAGGCTGCGACAGGCGCAGTTTCATGGAGGCCAGCAGGGTCTGCCCGCCGGCCAGCACTTTGGCGCCGCTGGCGGCGAGTTGGTTGGCGGCCGCCAGGGTGCTGGGCCGCTCCAGGGTGAATGGGTACATGGTGTGAGTCCTCTGTCTTGATCGGTTGCTGTGCTTATTTGGCGGCCTGGATGGCTTCCCAGACCCGGCTGGCGGAGGCCGGCATGTCGAGCTCGGTCACACCGACGCTCTTGAGTGCGTCCAACACGGCGTTGATGACCGCCGGCGGCGAGCCGATGGCACCGGCCTCGCCGCAACCCTTGGTGCCCAGCGGATTGTGGGTGCAGGGCGTGCAGATGGTGTCGATCTTGAAATCGGGGAAATCGTCGGCACGCGGCATGGCGTAATCCATGAACGAGCCGGTCAGCAATTGGCCAGTTTCGCGGTCATAAACGCAGTTTTCAATCAGCGCCTGGCCGATACCCTGCACCAAGCCGCCGTGCACCTGGCCTTCGACAATCATCGGGTTGATGATGGTGCCGAAATCATCCACAGCGGTGAACTTGTCAACTCGGGTGGTGCCGGTGGCGGGGTCGATCTCGATCTCGCAGATGTAGGTGCCGGCCGGGAAGGTGAAGTTGGTCGGGTCGTAGAACGCGGTCTCGTTCAGCCCCGGCTCCAGCTTGTC
>RFWA01000639.1 GCA_009922295.1 Betaproteobacteria bacterium | reverse complement strand
ATCAAGCATCCAGCCAATCGCAGATCGGCTGCCACTGGGCAAGATCTTTTTCAACCCGCTGCGGCGCGAGGTCAAACAGCGTCAAACCACGCGCAGCAAGGTGGACATAGTTCTGCGTGTCACGCAGATGCCCGAGTACCGGAATACCCAAAGTCGCCACAAATTCCTGCAGCTTGTCCGCTGCGATGGTACGCGCATCAACCCGCATGCCGACCAAGGCGATTTGCAGCCGGTCATGATGACGATGCTGCTGCAATTGGTCGAGAAATGCCCTAGTGGCAAAAATATCGAACACACTTGGCTGTAGCGGCACCAGCACCTTGTCGGCCATTTTGAAAACGTCCTTGAAGTCACGACCATCAAAGCCGGCAGGCGTGTCCAGAACCGCCCGATCACTCCCTTTAGGCGGTTTGACAATCCGGTCGGCGTTGACATCCCAGGCACCTATGGGCCGGGCCGCCCGCGAACGCAGGCCAAGCCACAAACGCGACGACTGCTGGCGATCAATATCGCCCAAGACCACGGAATGCCCCCTTGAGGCGTAATAGCCGGCGACATGGGTCGCCAAGGTAGATTTGCCAACTCCTCCCTTTGGGTTAGCGACCACAATCACTGACATAAAAAACTCCTCAATGCAAAGTACCGCTCTATGGTAGCGCCTTAACCAACGGTGCTTAGTGCCAAGCATCCCAGACCAGCTTGCTGCCGGTCAGAAACATGCCGATATAAACCAGGCGGTAAAACAGCAGAGGCCGGATGCGCCGCGCCAGGCGCACGCCGATCATCACACCCACAGGCGCCAAGGGCAACAACACCAGTGAAGTCGCCAGGTTGCGCAAGCCAGGCGTAGGGCAACCACTTGGAGAGATTGATAAAGAAAAAGAAAAAAGCCATTGTTGCGGTAAATCGGATCGGCGGCAAACGCAGCGGGATCATGTAGGCATTGATCGGTGGCCCGCCAGCGTGGGCAATAAAACTCGTGAAACCCGAAGTGGTGGTCAGAATGGCGCCCAGCCAACGCGGTGGCGGCGCGCTGTCCGGCTGCGGTGGAAAAAGCAGTCGCTGGGCCAGAAAAAGCAGGGTGAACACACCCACGACACCGGCCACCGTATGTGCGTCGAGCACTTTGAACAACAGCGCGCCAACCACGATACCCAGCAGCCCGAAAGGCAAGAGAAAGCGCAGCAGGCGCAGATCCAGGTCTTTGCGAAAGGCCGCCATGCCCATCACATCCATCACCAGCAGCACCGGCATCAGGATTGCGGCCGCCTGCGGCACCGTGACCGCCAATGCCATGACGGGCACCGCGAGCGAGCCAAAGCCAGCGCCAAAGCCACTTTTACTCACACCCAGCAACAGCACAGCGGGAATCGTGACCGCATAAAAATACGGATCGGCAATCAGTGGAAAAAGCATGGGTCCGACCGAACTAGGAATGGGGTCAGCGCAAGGGGCAAACCATGTGAACCTTGGCAAACAAGCGTCCGTCCACCTTGACCGCCCGGGGCATGACACCCCAGACGGAAAAGCCGCAACGCTCATAAAGAGCTTGGGCCACGGGGTTACCTTCAGTCACAGTCAGGTCCAGTTGCTGCAACTCAGGCAGAGATCGGGCATACGCCAGCAGCGCCTGCACCAGGGCCAGACCCA
>RFWA01000638.1 GCA_009922295.1 Betaproteobacteria bacterium | reverse complement strand
GCCATCGAGGCGGCGCAAATGGCCTGCAACATGGCCGCCGGCAGCGGCCGCCGCTTTGCCTTCGAGCACTACCTGCCGTCTGCCCGGCATGTCTGGGATGCTATAAAAAAAGAAGCTAAAGAGGCAGAGGTGACAAGGGCTACAGGCCAAAAACCCATTATTTTTGGCAGCGATGTGGCGTTTCGAATGGTGGACTTTGCGCAGCGTAACGCCCAGCGTGCTGGCGTGGCCGACCTGATCGAGTTCCGTGGTGGTGACGCATTGCAACGCCTGCCGCCCTGCGCCGAGCCCGGTGTGATGCTGGTCAACCCACCCTACGGCGAGCGCATCGAGGTGGCTGGTGTGGCCGGTGCCCAGCGCGCCGGCGGCCGGGAGCAGGCGCAGATGGCAGGCAACAGTGGTGCGGACGGTGAGGACGGCGCGTTTTTCAGCCAGCTCAGCGCCCACTGGAAGAAGAACTACGCCGGCTGGAGCGCCTGGGTGCTGACGCCCGACCTCAAACTGCCCAGTAAGATGCGCCTCAAAGAATCGCGCCGGGTGCCGATGTGGAACGGCCCGCTGGAGTGCCGGCTGTTCCGCTTTGACATGGTGCAGGGCTCGGCCCGCAGCAAGCCGGCATGAGCGCGGTGGTGCTCGACACCAACATTGTGCTGGACCTGCTGCTGTTTCAGAACCCCCAGGCCCAAGGGCTGCGCCAGGCGCTTGACCAGCAGCAACTGCAATGGCTGGCTACGCCACCGATGCGCGAGGAGCTGTTGCGCGTGCTGGCTTACCCCAAATTCGCTGTGGTGCTGGCCCGCCTGGGACACAGCGTGGCGCCGCTGCTGGCGCAGTGGAATGCGGAGGTGTCGCTGGTGGAGGTGGCGCCCCGCTGCGCGGTACGCTGCCGCGACCCGGACGACCAGATGTTCATCGACCTGGCCGTGGCCCACCGCGCCCAGCTGCTGAGCAAGGATGCGCTGGTGCTGCGGCTGGCCAAGCGGCTGCTGCCGCTGGGGGTGGTGGTGTCACACACTCGTGGGTGAGAAACCACGCCATGACATGACACGCGTGCCCTGGGTCTCAAAGCTGGACTCGCCACCAAAAACCACCGTTGGCGGGCCACTTCGTTCGCCGGCAAAGTGTGCAAAGCGCTGGCAGGCTTTGAGCCAGTCTGCGCTAAAGGTGGTGCCGGATTTGATCTCGACGGGAAAAAGCTGGCCCAGATGCGGGTACAGCAGGTCGATTTCCACCCCGTGGTTGTCACGCCAAAAATAAATGTCTGCCGACAGGCCCTGATTGAGGCGGTGTTTGAGTGTCTCGGTCATGACCCAGGTCTCAAAGATCGGCCCGCGCATGGCGTGCGTTGCCAGAGCCGTCGGGCTTTCCACGCGCAGCAGCCAGCACAGCAGGCCCGTGTCCAAAAAATACAGTTTGGGCATTTTCACCAGACGCTTGCCAAAGTTTTCGTGCCAGGGCTGCAGCAGGCGGACCAGGTAACTGGCCTCTAGCACGCTGAGCCACTGTCGTGCGCTGGAGGCGCTGATCCCGCAGTCGGCGGCCAGTGCTTGCACATTCAGCAACTGGCCACTGCGCGATGCGCACATCAGGACAAAGCGCTCGAAAGTGGCCAGGTCACGCACGCCCAGCACCTGGCGCACATCGCGCTCC
>RFWA01000637.1 GCA_009922295.1 Betaproteobacteria bacterium | reverse complement strand
CGTTGGATTTGGTTGCACTGGTCAAATGTTTTTTCGGGCGCGTCTGGGCCAACTCGAACGCAAACTTCAACACGCGGTCCACACCAATGCGCGTCATCACGCTTTCTTGCATGACGATTTCGCGCGGTGTGCCTTGGAACATGCGCCCGCCAATGCTTGAGTATTCGCCCTCGGTGTTTTCGCGCACGATGTACATGTCGATCTCACCGGGTTGACGCGCTGTGCCGTCGCGGCGCACCACCGGCGCGATGATGCCGGGCATGAGCCGCGCCGGGCGCAAATTGATGTACTGGTCGAACTCGCGCCGGAACAACAACAGCGAGCCCCACAGTGAAATATGGTCGGGGATTTTGTCGGGCATGCCGACCGCGCCAAAGAAGATGGCGTCGTGCCCGCCGATTTGGTCTTTCCAATCGTCGGGCAGCATCTGAGCGTGCTTTTCAAAATAGTTCCAGCTGGAAAAATCGAAATGGTCAAACTGCAAATCGATCCCGAATTTGCGCGCCGCCGCGTCCAACACCAGCAAGCCCTCGGGCATGACTTCTGTGCCTATGCCGTCTCCGGCGATGACGGCGATACGGTGTGTGCGGGCCATGTGTATTCCTTGGTTGAATGGGTAGCTGCGCTGCGGCCAATGCCCGGCGCTCGAGTGTTTGCCATCTTCCCAGAAATTTAAGCCCTGGTCGGCCGCTGTGTCTTCATGGTTGCAGCGCCATTCTGAAATGCATGGCTTGCATCACGTGCGCCAATTCAATTTCCTCGGCCTGCGCCAGATCGGCAATGGTTTGCGCCACGCGCAACACCCGGTGCACGGCGCGCGCCGACCAGCCATGGCGCGCCGCCTGCTGCTGCACATGCTGCTGCGCCTGCGCTTGTACTTTCAGTGTTTGCAACTGCGCCGCGCTCAAGGCGTGGTTGCTGACGCCGCGCCGGTTGATGGCGCGCTCGTGCGCTTGTTGACACCGCGCTTGCACGCTGGCACTGCTTTCCCCAAGCGGTGACTGCATCAGCAAGTCGGCCGGCAGGGCCGGCACATGCACTTGCATGTCGATGCGGTCCAGTAACGGCCCGCTGAGTTTTCCCTGGTAACGCGCCACCTGTTCCAGCACACACCGGCAAGCCGGTTGCTTTGAACCCAGGTAGCCGCAGGGGCAGGGGTTCATGGCGGCTATCAATTGGAATTGCGCCGGAAACTCGGCTTGGTGCCTGGCGCGCGACAAACTGATGCGGCCGTTTTCCAAAGGCTCGCGCAAAGCCTCTAAGGCCAGCCGCGAGTATTCAGGCAGTTCGTCCAGAAACAGCAGGCCGTGATGCGCCAGCGAAATTTCGCCCGGACGGGGCGGCGAGCCGCCGCCGACCAGCGCCGCCATGGTGGCGCTGTGGTGCGGGTGCCGGTAGGCGCGGCGCGCCCAGCGTGCGGGATGAAACTGCCCGGCGAGGCTCAGCATCGCGGCAGACTCCAGCGCCTGTTGCCGACTCAAAGCAGGCAACAAACCGGCCAGCCGCTGCGCCAGCATGGATTTGCCGCTGCCCGGCGGCCCTATCAGCAACACGCTGTGACCACCGGCAGCCGCGATTTCCAGCGCCCGCTTGGGCGCGGCTTGGCCGCGCACTTGTTGTAAGTCAGGTTCGTTGTCAACGCTGTCATGC
>RFWA01000636.1 GCA_009922295.1 Betaproteobacteria bacterium | reverse complement strand
AGGCGCCGAGGTCACAGACATTGCTTCTTCATTGCCAGGAGAATTCACGCCAGCCATGCTGTTTGTACCCATCAGGCGTGTCCACACCTTGGTTCCGTTGGCGCTATAACGCACCAACAGGGCATCCCCGTTGCCTCCAGCATACGTCTGCCCGTCCATGGCGCTGCTAGCCATGCCGGAAGCGTAAACACTGATGGCATTGTTTGCCAGCGCAGTTAGCTGCGCGCTCGTCATGGCAACTATCTGCCCCGTACCCAGCAGACCCAACTGGCGTGTGCTGAGCCCAATCAGCTGCCCAGTCACTAAGGCGGCCATCTGGCTGGCACTGATGGCCGATATCGCTGCGCTGCTCAAGGCTGCAAAGTCTTTAGGTACCAGCGCATTGAGCTGGACTGGCGACAAAGCTATCAATTGGGTCGCCGTCAAGGCTGCCGCCTGGGTCGTACTCAAGGCTACTATTTGTGACTGCTTTAGCGAGGCAATGTTGGCGCTGGACAATGCGACGATTTGTATGGCATTCAAGGCACCAACTTGGTCCTGACCTAGGCCTGTAAGGCTCTGTGTACTTAAGGCCGCAACTTGCGACGTGCTTAGTGCAATAAGCTGCCCCGTGCTCAGAGAAGACATCATTGCGCCCGCACCCAGCCCGTTGATCTGCGCACTACTCATCGCCGCGACCTGGGTCGCACTTAGGGCCAGGTAGCTCGGGTCAATGGCAAGGTTAGAGAACCAGTCAGGCCCCATAGATGATTCACCCGCACTGACTCGCTTTTTCCAGACCAGCGAGCCATCGGCACTGTACTTGAGTAGCAGTGCATCCATGGCACTGGTGTTATTGCTGTCTGAGGAGCTGCTGGTGCGTCCGCCCACATAGACAGATCCATCGAGGCCAATGGTGACACCCACACCTTCATCAAACTTGTCGGCGCCGTACAGTTGGCTCCAGATCAGGCTGCCATCGGCTCCGTACTTGGCGACAAAGGCATCCTGTGCTCCGCCATTGGTCTGCGTGCCAAGGTTAAGCGCGGTCCGCCCCGTCACGCACATGCTACCGTCCGGCCCCAGCGCTAAGCCCATTACCAGGTAGCGCTGCCCCATATCCTGGGGGCCGACACCCAGCATCTTCGACCAGGCCACCGAGCCATCTACGTTGTACTTTATAAGATACGCGTCCTCTGTCAGCCGTGGGCCTTGGGACGGTGGCCCGCCAAGGCTACCCATGGTAATGCCAAGCACAATGGCAGCCCCGTCAGGCGTCACCTTGACATAGCGGTTGGAGTCAGAGCCGATACCCCACTGCATGTCCTCAGAATTTACCGGCCAACTGGAAACCCGGCGGGCCCATGCAACCGCCATGGATTTATCAGGCTGGAGTTCGAATTTAGTAAGAACGCCACCCCCTGATGCCTCACCAGCAACATACAGAGACCCTTCCTGCCCAAGACTGACTGACCAGGCGACATCGGTGTTTTTGGTGCCAAACTCTTTGATGTCCTGGCGAGTCACACGGGCCCCCTCGTCAAGGTAGGTGGCAACAAACATATCGCTACCGCCGGCCTTGCTCTGTACGCCAGGTAGCAGGCCAACTGAGTTGCCGCAAACATACAAATAACCGTTGAGGCCCACGGCGATCGAAAGCGCAGTATCTGA
>RFWA01000635.1 GCA_009922295.1 Betaproteobacteria bacterium | reverse complement strand
CCCACGAAACCAAACAGGTCCTGCGTCTCCTCGTGTCGAACAAGGTCACCCTTGATGACGTGAAGTATTACAAGAAGAAGTAAGCGCAGGGATTCTCTTTATCGTGGTAGGGGCAGCACCGCGTGCTGCCCTAGTTGCTGCTAGGTCGCCACGCAGTGGCGACCCTACCTAAGGCAAATGCCCGATTACTTCACGGCTTTGATTAACAGGACGGCGGAGCCGGGCTTCTCCCGAAGCGTGATGGTGTGGCCTTGCATCAGCTCGGCGCCGGTACGGACTTCTTTGCCGCCGTCAAAGTTTTCGACCCCGTAGCGTTGCTGCGGGATGAGGCCTTGAAGTTTGACGGTGAGCGTCTCGCTCGTGGCCTCCGGACGGCGGAAGGCCTGCACGACACTTTCATTTAGGTCGCCACGATGGAACTGCCAGGCAATCCACGATTGGGTGTCGAGAGCGTAAGGTGTCAGTGGGTAGTAATCGCCGAGCAGGAGATGCGAGATGCGTTTGATTTCGCCGTAGCCGCGGATCGTGTCGGCGCGTTTCTGCTTATCCTTCGTCCAGTCGCCGGCCGTGAGCATGCCGAATTCGGTGAGGTAGTAGCTGCGGACGGCATAACGTTCGGTGAAGAAGGGGACGCCGGCGCCTTGAAAAGGTAGCCAAGAGGAGAGGCTGAAGGTATGGCATTGGTTGCCCTCGATCTGCAGGGGTGATTTGGCGAAGGCCGTCACCGACCAGTCGCTACGCAGGAGCGGTACGGAACGTCGCATGGTTTCGAGGTCGTTGCGACGCCCGCCGGACGCGCATGAGTCGATGCGCAGCTTGGGGTGACGACGACGCAGCTCGTCCCAGAAGGTGAGGTGGCCCTGGATGTAGAGGTTCTCGGTGATGCCCTGTCGGTCAGGAGCGTCGTGGTTTCGCCAAGCGGTGCCATAGTGGGCGCCGTTCAGGTCTTCGCGGTACCAGTCCATTCCTTGCGATTTCACCATGCCATCGATGTGCTCGATGAGCCACTTCAGCGCGGCGGGGTCGCCGAGGTTGAGTACGTCACCCGCGCTGTTACCGGGCATGAGCCACTCGGGGTGATTCTTGCCGAGCCATGAGCCTGGGTCGCCGACGCGCTCGGGTTCGAACCATAGGACGAACTGCAGGCCGTTCTGACGCGCCTTGTCGCTGAAGGGTTTGAAGCCATCGGGATACTTCGTGGTGTCGACCTCCCAGGTGCCGGTGTTCAGCCAGGCTTTCTTCCCTTTGACAGGGCCTTCGCTGCTGGGATACCAGGTCTTGGTTCCACCGGCATCGCGCCAGCAAAGGTCGGGCTTGATGCCGGCGTCGAGGTAGGTCTGCACGGATGACCAAGACTCGAGCGTTCCATCGACCCAGACCGCCGTAGTGGGGGGCTGCGGGATGCCTTCGGCGCGCGGCAACACATGCGCGAGATACCAGGTGCGCCAGAGGTTCTGAGCCCTGATCAAGTCGTCACCTTGCCAGAAGAGCAGGGTGGTGGAGGGCGTACGGATCTCTTCGCCCGGCTTCAGGACGAGGTGGGTGAGTTGCTGTCCGGCCTTGATGCGCAGGCCGCGGTCATGGTCGCGTGTGAAGGTCGCCTCCCATTGTCCGGGCCAGCCGACTGCGAGGATCATGCCGCCTCCGGGC
>RFWA01000634.1 GCA_009922295.1 Betaproteobacteria bacterium | reverse complement strand
GCGTTCTCGCTGCCGTCGAGCAACACGCTGCCTTGTGAGACGGTTTCGCCGGCACCAAAGCGCTCGCGGGTGAGCAGTACCGCGTCTGGCTTTTCGCCGGCGTCCAGCAGCAGTGTGAAGAGGCGCTTGGCCACAATGCCAGAGATTCGCTTACCCAGGCCAATGTCGGTCAGTAGCTCAGAGCGGCTGCGGTTGCCACTGAAGCGCAGCAGTTTGTCCCACAGGGCGTAGTACTGTGGGCTGTCGTCTGGAATCTTCTCGATACCTTCAGCGCGCAGCGCCTGGGCCAGCATCTTCTCGCCCAAGCTTTCAGACTCAACATGGGCCAGTGTTTTCAGGTGCTGCCGGATTTTGGACCTGGCGCGTGCGGTGCGGACAAAGCTGAGCCAGGCCGGGTTGGGCGTGGAGGCGGGGTCGGTCTCTACTTCAATCACGTCGCCATTCTTGAGCTCGGTGCGCAAGGGAACCTGTTCGCCATTAATGCGGGCACCCAGTGTGCGGTCACCGACGTTGCTGTGGATCGCGTAAGCAAAGTCGACCACCGTGGCGCCGCGCGGTAAGGCCATGATCTGGCTCTTGGGAGTGAACACGTAGACGGCGTCAGGGAATAGGTCCACCTTGACGTGATCCCAAAACTCGGCGGCGTCCCGGGTCTCATCCTGAATATCAAGCAGCGACTGGAGCCATTGTGAGCCCATGCGCTCGGTCTGTCCGGCGTCTGCTGGCGCAATGGACTTGTAGAGCCAATGCGCAGCTACCCCAGACTCAGCCACCATGTGCATGGCTTCCGTTCGCACCTGGAACTCCACATTGATGCCCGAAGGGCCAACCAGGGTGGTGTGCAGCGACTGGTAGCCATTGAGTTTGCTGATGGCAATGTGGTCTTTGAAGCGCCCCGGCTGCGGCTTGTAGAGCTGGTGCAGTATGCCCAGCGCGGTGTAACAGTCGAGCACACCGGGCACCAGCACGCGAAAGCCGTAGATGTCATTGACTTGGGCAAAGCTCAGGTGCTTGGTGTTCATCTTTTTATAGATGGAAAACAAGGATTTCTCTCGGCCGGCAAGCCGCACCTTCATGCCATTGGCCGCAAAGGCCCCTTCCACTTCACGATGAACTTTTTGCAGCAGGTCACGGCGGCGGCTGCGGGCTTTGGTCACGGCCTTATTCAAAACCTCATAGCGCCAGGGTCGCAGGTGCCTAAACGCCAGGTTTTGCAGCTCGCGGTAGGTCTGATTCAGGCCGAGCCGGTGGGCGATTGGGGCGTAAACATCCAAAGTCTCTGTCGCAATGCGGGCCCATTTTTCGCGTGGCGCGTCGGACAGTGTGCGCATGTTGTGGCTGCGGTCGGCCAATTTGATCAAGATCACCCGAACGTCACGCGCCATGGCCAGCAGCATCTTGCGAAACGACTCTGCCTGGTTTTCTTCACGGGTGTTGAACTGTAGTTTGTCCAGTTTGGTCAGACCGTCCACCAGTTCGGCCACCGGGGAGCCAAAGCGCTCGATCAGCTCGGTTTTGGTAACGCCGCAGTCTTCCAGCGCGTCGTGCAGCAAAGCGGCCATCAGGGCCTGGGCGTCAAGTTTCCATTCGGCACATTGGGCCGCCACCGCGATCGGGTGGGTGATGTAGGGTTCGCCGCTGTTGCGCAGC
>RFWA01000633.1 GCA_009922295.1 Betaproteobacteria bacterium | reverse complement strand
ATTTCCGTTTATGTTGTCGTTTCCGCTTCCAGCCGTGATTGAATCATTACCATCTCCGCTGCGAATAAGATTATTGCCATCTCCACCAATTAAAGTGTCGTTCCCAGCGCCTCCATAGAGAGAGTCATTGCCAGAACCACCATCTAAAGTGTCATCGCCTTCATCACCCCACAACCCATCGTTGCCGGTGCCACCCAATATGGAGTCGTTGCCAGCATAGCCCTCAAGCCAAGAGTCGTCTCCATCACCACCAATAATTGTGTCGTTGCCATTGCCCCCCCAAATAGTGTCATCACCAGAGCCGCCATCCAGGTAACCATTACCGGTTTCGAGGTATTTGCTTAGGGTGTCGTTACCTGCAGCACCAAAGACCGTGTCATTGCCGCCATAGGCATAGATGAAGTCGTCACCTGACCCACCGGTTATCGTGTCATTTTCGCTCGTCCCAACCAGCGTTTCACCAGTATTTTTTCCCGTTATAACGGCCATTTAAATTTCCATTTTTAGCTCAAGTGCTTTATGAAATTTACAGTTAGTTGCCAAGAACACCACGGAGTCATCATATCGCCGATTGCCAGTTGCATGCTGACACCAACTGAACTCTGATTATCCTGGATTGGGCTCAATTCATCATCATATAAATCCAATCACCGATGGCTACAACTAACTACCTCTGGATTAACTTTCTTGATATTGATCTTGGCTGAGTCTTCAACTGCTGTAAAGCCGTTTGATACGGCACGAACTGAGCGGGATGGCGCGTATCGGTCACAGGTTCTGGCGCGACCTGCAGCGGGATGACGCCCCAGGAGGCCAACGACATCTACCGCTACTTCGCAATCAAAGAGAAAGGGCCTGCTACTATTTCCATAGTGGCAGACCCTTGATTTCATTGGTGCCGGAGAGATGAATCGAACACCCGACCTTCTCATTACGAATGAGCTGCTCTACCGACTGAGCTACACCGGCGTCTGAACTAAATTATAGCGGCCGGGTCAAGGTTGGCCCGCTGCCTCAGCGTGGTAGTGGGTGACCCGATCCACCTCGTTTTTGGAACCCAAAATGACGCTGACGCGTTCGTGCAGTTTGGCGGGGGCGATGTCCATGATGCGTTGCTGGCCATTGGTGGCGACGCCGCCGGCCTGTTCGATCAGCCAGCTCATGGGGTTGGCCTCATACATCAGGCGCAATTTGCCGGCTTTCTCGGGCTCGCGCTTGTCCCAGGGGTACATGAACACGCCGCCGCGGGTCAGGATGCGGTGCACATCGGCCACCATGCTGGCGATCCAGCGCATGTTGAAGTCTTTGCCTCGTGGGCCCTCTTTGCCCTGCAGGCACTCGTCGATGTAGCGGCGCACCGGCGGCGCCCAGTGGCGCATATTGCTCATATTGATGGCAAATTCCTTGGTGTCTTCGGGGATGCGCACATGCTCCTGTGTCAGGATGAAAGACCCCTGTTCGCGGTCCAGGGTGAACATGGCCACGCCTGCACCCACAGTTAGCACCAGCGTGGTTTGCGGGCCGTACACGCAGTAGCCGGCCGCCACCTGGCGCGCGCCGGCCTGCAGAAAGTCGGCTTCCGACACGCCCTGGCCCTCGGGTTTGACCAGCACGCTGAAGATGGTGCCGATGCTCACATTCACGTCGATGTTGCTGGAGCCGTCCAGCGG
>RFWA01000632.1 GCA_009922295.1 Betaproteobacteria bacterium | reverse complement strand
GCTGCGGTGCCGCTCACCACGGCCGTGGTGGTGCCGTTGTAAACCTTGTTGGCGCTTGAAAGCCCAGAAACCGTCAGCGCCTTGGGGTTGACCGTCAGCGTGTTGGCTGAAACGGAGTAACCCAACCCGGTCAAGTTGTTGGTGATGGTGTAGGGGGTGGCGTTGGCATTGAGACGGCCCGACGAATAGACCGCGCTGGTGATGGTTTGAGAGAGCGTGTCACCATTCACCAAACCGCTGGCAGAGGTGGACAAGGCAAAACTGTCGCCATAAGTGATGACTTGGTTGAGGTTGTCCAGGATGGCAGTGGGCTGTTCACGATAAATGCCATAAATACCCGAACCAAGGCTGGTCCGAGTGCCGGTGAAACTGGTCGTTTCGTCGGCGTTGTACCTGAAGCGCCCAGTGCCTGCTGTCAGGCCGCTCAGGCTGGTGAGGCAGTTCCTGGGGCGCTGCTCGAGCCCGCGTTGAGAACGATGGCACTGCTGGACGTGCTGGTGGTGTTGATGTTGCCAGCCAAGGTGAGGTCGCCCGTCAGGGTAGAAACACCGACGGTGCCGGTGGCCCCAATGCCTGATGTGGCACCCACGGTGCCAATGGTGAGCGCATTGCTGTCAACATAACTCAGGCTGCTCAGTCCGCTGGCCGCCAAGGTGCCGACGTTGTTGCTGGTGTTGGTCAAAGAGGCGCTGCCCCCTGAGAGAGCCAGATTGGCAGCGGTCACAGCACCGGTGACGGATATGCTGGACCCCTGCAGGGTGATCGTGCTGTTGGTCGCTGTGATTGCTGGTGAACGGAGGTCAAGTGCACCGCCGTAGAAAGAGATGGGCCCAGCAGCTGTAATGCTGGTTGACCCGCCGGCTATGGTGATAGCAGCAGTGTTCGTTGTACTGCCAATCCGGACACTGGATGGATTTCCTGTGATGCGCAGATCCGTCAGGGTTTGAGCGGCACCGAAAGAAGTGGCGAGTGGCGCTGGCTCTAAGACCACAGCACCAGACGTATTGAGAGAATTACCCGAAGAAATAGAAAATGAAGCGGCTTGCAGGGTAATGTCGGAACTGCTGGTCACCACGTTGGTGCCATCGGCGCCGATGGGAATCGCGAGCGTGATCGGGGTGCCAGTGCCTGCCGTTCGCACGGATGACGTCTCATCCTTAAGCAGGATGGGCCCGGAATTTGACAGTACCTGTCCAGCATACAGGGTCAAGCCCTGTGAAATACTGGAAGAAGTGTTGCTCTTTCCGGCGATGGTGATGGCCCCGGCACCCGATGTGATGCGCGAATCGTAAGCAAACATTACACCACGTGCAGCGCCTGTTCCAGTTAAGACGTTCGAAGCATCACCATTCAGGGTGATGGTGCCAGCCCCCGAAGTGAGGATGTTTGCGTATTGGAGAGTGATTGCAGCGTCATTGTTACCAGCAACGCCACTTGTACCGAATGCGCTGCTCAATGACACATTGCCGCCATTGGCGTTGATGATTGCTCTGGACGCAGAGCTCGTGCCGGCGAGCCAGAGAGCGTTATTAACTGAAGCTGTTTGGGGAGAAGTGGTGACGCTGTAAGTGATCGGCGCCCCTTGGGTGGTCACGCTGTAATTATCCTGCGTGATGCCTGTGCCGGAGAGGCTGATACCTGTGCCGCTGGTCGCGGTGCTGGATAAGTTGCGACCAATA